>JBAZKM010000003.1 GCA_041650805.1 Candidatus Omnitrophota bacterium
CAAAGGGGATTTATCAAGTAACGGGTTATTGACACAAAGGCCGAGGGAATTCCTGCAAATTCGCGAGACGTAAACCGCAGTGCACGGCGAAAAAATTCAGGCCGTGAACAGGACCCTGAGTGCGGCAGGGGGACGAAAGATTTTACGCTACCTTTTCTCGTCTTGGTATGATAGAATCTTAAAAAGGAGTTTTGATATGAGGATATTCGGATTGGGTATACAGGAGCTGCTCATAATATTCCTGATCTGCCTTCTCGTATTCGGGGCCGCCAAGCTCCCGGAGATCGGCAAAGCGCTCGGCAAGACGATAAACGAGTTCAAAAAGTCGCTGAAAGATCCGGACTCCGATAACGGGCACAAAGAGCAGAAGTAGCTGATGATATGGAACGGGAACTCCCCTTTCTCGGGCACCTGGAAGAGCTCAGGAAACGTATCATCATATCTCTCGCCGCTCTCATAATCACCACGCTCATATGCCTGCCTTTTTCTGCCCATATATTCAGGATACTCAAGCTGCCCATGGCCGGGGTCGTTGATAAGCTCGCCTTCTTCGGCCCCGAAGAGGCGTTCATGATCTATATGAAGGTCGCCTTCTTTGCCGGTTTCCTGGCGGCATTGCCCGTCATCGCGTACCAGTGCTGGGCCTTCGCTGCCCCGGCGATAGAGGACCGTCTCAGGAGATATACCGCCCATTTTGTCTTACTCTGCTCGCTCGCTTTCCTGGCCGGATGCTCTTTTGCCTATTTTGCGTTACTGCCTAACGCGCTCAGGTTCCTTCTCGGTTTTGCCCTCGAGGACCTGGAGCCGGTCATATCGGCCGATAAGTATATCTCGTTCGTCATAGCCATAACGGCATGTTCCGGTATTGTATTTGAGATGCCCGTATTGAGCTTTCTCCTTACCAGGGCAGGGATAATAGATGCCGGCCTCCTGCGCAGAAAATTCGGGTGGGCGGTAATAATGATAGCCCTCGCAGCGGCGGTAATAACGCCTACGACCGATATCTTTAACATGCTCCTCATGGCCGTGCCGATGTTAGCGCTCTATGAGGTGAGTATATGGGTGTCTTTCCTTGCCTCGAAGGGTCGATATGGTAAAGATTAAAGGTCTTCTGGTGCATAAGATACTCAGGGAGGTCAAGCATCTTTGTACCGGCATGATCCGATCTTTTAATGTCCGCGTTTCTATAATAAAGACCGTGATACATGAATATCGCTGCGAGAAGTTGCTGGGCATAAGGACAGCCGAGACGTCCTGCTTTAAAGACGATATGAGTTTATGCAAGGATACGGAGAAATATTAAGCAACCCCTTGCGACCCGGATATGGAGCAGCAAGGGATGACCTGAAATATTGAGCAAAGGGACGACATGCCGCTGGCCAGGAAATACAGGATCGATAAGGACAAAGTGACCTACAGGGTAATAGATAACGAGGCGGTTATACTTAACCTGGATAGCGGATATTATTACAGTTTAAATGGAGTGGGGACGGAGATATGGAAGATGATGGCTGTCGGAAAGACCACGGACGAGATACTGGATTATTTTGAGGCCGAGTATCGATTATCAAAGTCAAGGTTGAAAGGCGACCTCCTTGAACTTATCAATGACCTGGAGAGGGAGGGGTTGATACAAGCGTTATGAAAGAGATATCCGTGATCGTGCCTGTCCGCAACAGAGAGAGGTATATAGGCCCGTGCTTGGAATCTATATTGGACCAGGCCATAGGCGAAGACCGGTTCGAGGTGATCGTCGTCGACAACGGGTCTACGGATAAAACGGCTCAGGTTATCCGGTCCTATCCGGTTAAATATCTCTATCTGGAGAGGCCTTCCATCTCCGCCTCCAGAAACCTGGGTATCAGGAATTCCTCCGGTGAGTACGTTGCATTTATCGACAGCGATTCGGTCGCGGATGAAAACTGGCTACGGGAGCTGCTCGGAGGTTTTGACCACCCGAGGGTCGGCGGCTGCGGAGGAAAGATATCGGTGCTGGATAAAGACAATAAACGGCTAAGCACTCCACTCACGCCTCACGAACGATTCATAGAATGTAACAGGTCCAATCTGCCAAGGGCATTTACCGGGAACGTGATCTTTAAAAGGAGATCATTGTCGAGAGTGGGATTTTTTGACGAAACGGCCCAATTGGAATTGAACGGAGAAGATGTAGACCTGTCATGGCGATTGCATCTGGCGGGGTATCATTTGAAGTATGTCGATTCCGCGATCGTCTACCATGATTCGAAATTGACCATAAAAGATGTATGCAGGATCGGATATCGTAAAGGGCAGACCAACGGTTTTATGAAAAAGAAGTACTATTTTATAAATAAGATGTTCTGCACGGGTATAAATATGGTGCTCTACCCGCAAATATTGTTTCTATTATACGTTGGGAAGGGGGCTACCGCGGACAACATATTTTTAACCGTCGTTAAAGGGCTTCTCTATGCCGTATCTGCATTATTCGGAGAGATAAGTTTCATCGCAGGATATAGGAGTGAAAAGTATAGGCCTGTCTTTAAAAGATTTAAAGAGGAGATGATGGATATGACGGCAGAGAGGGGTTTCAGCGCTGTCGAGGACCTGGATGGGTCCAAGATGAAGATCCCGAAAGGCGTCATATGGGGAGGCCGCCTGAATGAGACCAATGTGGCGGACATGACTTCCCGCAATGTATTTCACCTGAATAAAATAGGCTCTTTTATCTGGTGCAACATGCTTGATTCACGGCCATTGGATGAAATAACCGTTAAATTAGCGGAGAGTTACGGAATGGAATACTCCTTAATAGAGAAAGACGTAAGCGACTTTATCCTGGAGCTCAAAAAGCATAATTTTCTGGAGCCGGCAGGATAGGCGGCGGGATGATATGAGAACCGGGAAAAGGCAAAAGGACAAAGAAGATAAGAACAGGTACGAAAAACCTGTGCTGAAAAAGTATAAGAAGATCAAACAGATATTCGGTGTGATACCGCCTGGCAACGCTGCAGTAGTGAGCCTTTAGCATGAGAATGCCCGGATATATGAAGACGACCAGCCCCTCATACCTGTTTTCAAAGTTGGATAAAGGCCTTTCCTTATTTTCTGCGCAGATCGGGCTGACGAGCAGGTGTAATGAAAATTGTGTGCATTGCCTGGTCTGCAAAGAACCGAAGAGCGAGTTACACACAGGCGAAATTAAGTCCGTCATATCTGAACTCAAAAAGTTAAATTGCCTGACGTTAATATTCACCGGCGGAGAGGCAATGCTGAGAGAAGATTTTTTCGATATATTGGATTTTGCCAAAGGGAAGGGATTTGCCATAAGAATACTTTCAAACGGCACCCTGATAGACGAAACAAATGTAAAGTATTTAAAGGTGATAAATCCCCTGAATATGCAGATAAGCCTGTATGGGGCTACCGCCGGGATGCATGATTCGATCACCCGGCTTAAAGGTTCTTTTGAAAGGACGGTACGGGCTATCGACAATTTAAAAAAGAACAGGATACGTTTCAACATTGCGTGTATGGTAATGCGCAACAATTTCAGAGAGTTACCTTTGATCAGAGAGATGGCAAAGAGGCGGCGATGGAAGGTGGTCATGGATTTTCTCATAAGGCCGAATGAATCGGGCTCTAAGGTCCCCACCGGATACCGTGTCAAAGACGGGCAGATGAGAGAGGCGTATTCCCTCGGCCTCTTACCCTATATGGATAGGAATAAGCGGCTAAGGCATTACAGCAAAAAGCGTCTTTACGCGACCCGCATGGGGAGAGGGCACATCTTCATCTCTTCGGACGGGAAAGTCTATCCCGGCATAAACATGCGGGTAGAGGTGGGGGATTTAAGAAGGGACTCTCTTTCCGACATATGGGATAAGTCGGAGAAATTGAATTGGCTTCGAGGCCTGAGCTTATCGGATTTTGAATGTTCAGGTTGTAAATATCTCCTTAACTGCTGCTGGGATCCGGGGCTTGCCCTTGCGGAACATGGGGACCTCTTTAAGAGGCCGAAAGAATTTTGCAGGTTCACAAAGCTTATTGCAGGCAAGACATGGCAATGATCGGCATGCTGCCGCTACCGGCAGCACAAAGAGACACCGGTATGGACGCGATAAACGCAAAAGATCTGACAAAGCATTTTTTCCACCGCCGGGGCATCTTCGGGAGGCGGTGCTTAACAGCAGTAAATAATGTGACCTTATCTGTCCGCAAGGGGGAGGCCTTTGGTCTCCTCGGACCGAACGGCGCGGGGAAGACCACCCTTATAAAGATGCTTACGACGTTGATCACGCCGTCGAAAGGGGAGTTATTCGTTAACGGCTACGGCCTGAGAGAAGAGAAGAAGATAAAAGGATCTATAAGCCTGATCTACCCGGGAGAGAGAAGTTTTTACCATCGCCTGACCGGCAGGCAGAACCTTGAGTTTTTTGCAGCTTTGCACGGCATCCATCCCTCCCCTGCCAGAGTGAAGATAGGCGGATTGCTGAAGACGGTCGGGCTGAGTAACGATGCCGATGTGTGGTTCGAGAAATACTCTTCGGGTATGAAACAGAGATTGGCCGTTGCCCGCGGTCTGCTCAATGATCCGGAAATAATCTTCATGGATGAGCCTACAAAAGGGCTGGACCCGATAGAGGCGCGGAGATTCAGGAGATTTGTGAGGGAGTTCCTTTCTGGAGAGAAGAGAAAGACGGTCTTCCTGGCTACCCATCAGCTCGACGAGGCCGAAGATATCTGCGATCGCGTTGCTGTGATGGATTCGGGTGAGATAAAGATCTGTGGGATGATCGGGGAATTCGCCGGCTCCGGGCGTACGGGTCTCTATGACCTGTTGGTCAGAACAGTGGACGGAGGGAAGAGTTGAATTTTTTTATAAAAGCCGCCGCATTCATAAAGAAGAGTTTCATAATCCAAAAAAATTATCCTTTGCAATTCTTTATAGTCATATTTGACATTGTTTTGGGGTTAGCATTTTTTTATTTTTTAACGAAAATGTTGGGACAGGATCAGGAGCAGAGGTTCGGGTTTTATGGAGGAGGGCTCTTCACATTTTTTCTGATCGGCATGGCCTATGCCGGTTTCCTTTACACCTGGCTATACTGCTTTTCCGATATGCTTCAGAATGAATTCTATTCCGGAACGCTGGAAGTTGCGCTTGCGACACCGACCGGTATATTCCAGATACTATTCTTTTCCTCGTTATGGCCCCAGCTATATGCCTTCCTGAACGTTTTTTTATATTTTATCATAGGGATTTTGATATTCGGGGCCCGTATATCCGCGGCGAACTATCCGCTCGTTCTGACAGTGACATTGGTCTCTATGGTAGCGTTTGCCGGGTTGGGGATAACTTCGGCTGCCCTATTGATAGTTTTTAAGAAAGGCGACCTTCTGAAGAAGGCGTTATATGTCCCGTCACTGTTTTTAAGCGGGGTCTACTTTCCCGTAGAGGCTTTGCCTGGATGGCTGCAGAAGATATCGTCGATCCTCCCGGCAACATATTCGCTGCGAGCTATCCGGAATGCGCTCGGAGGCAATTCTGCCGGTTCTGTTTACGGGGATATTGGGGTATTGGCTATTTTTGCCGCGATCTTATTTCCGGCGGGCATATATATATTCAAGAGGGCTTTTCTGCACAGTAAAAAGGTCGGCAGCCTGACCAGCTATTAAGAATGCCGGCGCAGCGTTTTCGCTAACAATTTCATGAGAAGAAAAGGTGCCTGCAGAAGGCGAAGCAAATATAGGGGCCATCTCTTATATCCGGGTGATCCCAATATCCTGTAGTAGTAAAAGTCTTTATTGTATAGAACTGTCCGGGCCAGCCTTAAGATATCCATTATGCCCCTGACGGACATCAGCTCAAATATATAGGTGTTGATGAGGTGAATTATCGGTCTCTTTTCATCTATTACAGAGAAGAACCGTTCTTTATTTATGGATTGTCCTAGAACGGTCTTCTTTAGAATAGACGGGCTGAGGCCGTGCATGACACCTGCCGGGACCATCGCTTCTCCCGGCATCAATAAGTCGCCTGCCAGGCCGAGCGCATAGTACACCATGGGAGCAGCGTCATACCTTACCGAGTTTTTCACCATCTTATCCCAGTCGATGTTTCCGCCGAAGTACTTTAACGACTCCGATATATCGCAAAGGCCTCTCAGCCGGGGGGAGTACGGATGGTCGGAGAACTGTTTTATGCACAGGTAGATCAGGAGGTCTTCCGCGGCCATGGCCAGGACACAGGCATCGCCGATCTCCGTATCTTTTGCCCCCGTCAATATACCCGGCAACAAGGCCTTTCTGCTCCTGGACGGAGGGAAGAGATCGCGATGCACCTCCAATATGACGGGCATGGATGATAGGGGATCATTTTTTTCATACCTGAAATGGAACGCATTATCGCGGCGATATCTGAGTTGCTTAGCGGTTTCAGGGCTCGATACCTCTTCTGCCGGCGCATAGCCCGATCCCAGAATGTATCTCTCAACGGACGGCAGATCCTCGTTACGGACCAGGATGTCGATATCGTACATATACCGCAACGGCAAATTTTCGTATAAGGTGTTGATGAAAAATATACCCTTCAGAGGCATCACCCTGACGCCCGCCTGCTTAAGGCCCGATGCTATGCGCCTGAACTCTTCCGACAGGAAAAGGTTTCTTGTTATGATGTGATCGATCTCTGCCCCGGCGTGCAGGCCGGCGGGCATAACGGAAGGGTCTATCTTGCCGAGGTGATAATAGACAAGGGGTTTTATATGATGATAGGAAGCAATATCTGCAACCTTTTGCCAGTCAATATGTTGACCGAGAAGGTCTCTTATTTCCGATCTTATCCGGTCGTCAGTCTTGATCCTGGCACATAGCACGACGAGTCGTTCTTCGTAAGACAAATTTGCCTCTTTTTGAAAAATTTTTCTATACCCGGACGGACATCCCGGTAATTATAGCATTTTATACAACCCTGTGATATATTTAATTTCTATAAGGAGCGCGGGTATATGTGCAGGAAGGGCCGAAGGATGGCTTCGCAGATAGACATTATCATAATTACATATGATGCCAGAGATAAACTTGAGCGCTGCCTCAGGTCGATAGTAAGGAATACCGGAGGCCTAAGTTATCGGATAACTGTCGTCGACAATGGATGCACCGATGGTACATCCGGTTTTTTAAATATCTACCACCGCAAAAATAAATATGTGGATATAATCCGGTCCGATAAGAACCTTGGCTTCAGCGGAGGCGCCAATATAGCATTAAAGAATACCCGTAACGAATTGATCTGCCTCATGGATGACGATGTAGAAGTGACCGGGGGATGGTTAAGAGAACTGCGGAGAGAGATAAAGGCCAGGCCGGATGCCGGTATCGTAGGCTGTAAGATATTATCCGGTGACGGGAGGATATGGTCTGCGGATTACAGGATACGGTTATTGAATTCCATCGGGATAGGTGAGATAGACAGGGGGCAGCGGGATTACATAAAGGAGTGCGATGCCCTCGTAGGGCCATGCTGGCTGATGAGAAGGCGTATTTTAGACAAAGTGGGTTACTTCGACGAGCGGTTTTTCCCATGCCAGAACGAAGACATAGATTACTGCCTCAGGACAAGGCTTGCCGGTTATAAGATCGTTTATGACGGCAGGGCCAGGATCATCCACCATCATCTTTTCAGGGATGGTGGCACGGCGCAGAATCATAGGAACAGGCAAAGGTTCCTGAGAAAATGGGGAAAAGGGCTATTGCGATTCCCCCTTAAAGACAGCGAACCCGCAGACAGGCACATGGCGAACGGGATAGACCATCTTGAAATGGGCGACTTCAAAAAGGCACTTGATGAGTTTCGAAAGATGGGAAGGCGCGACAAGAGATTTTTAGAGCCGGCGTATATCGGGACGGCATTGGCCGGTATGCATGAATACGGGAAAGCGGTCGAGCAGTTTAAAGAAGCCATCTATTCAAATCCCTCGAATATGGGAGCGCATCACCGGCTAGCCCTGATCTACAAAAAGATGGGCCTGGTCAAAAAGGCCAGAGATGCGGCGGCAAGGACGTTCGATTTCGTGACATCGAGATCAGCGTGATCCTGTAATGCAGGCGATATGAGATATAGACGTAAATATACAAATAAGTATCTGTCTATAAGCGTCGACACTAACAGCAGCCGTGTTTATAAATTGGTCGACAATTTTCTGGATTTTAAGAAGAGCCGCGATTCCGGGCCGCGGATAAAGATGGACTTCCGCGTGGATGAGATCAGCGATAAGCGCCCGGATGTAAACGACGGCCCGATCCACAGAAGCAGGATCGGGAGGGACGGCGCTCTATTATCTTCGGGGGATAACAGGATAGCGACGGTTGTCATCGATCCCGGGCGAGGTATGGTGAGGGGAACGGTCCTGAATTTTCAGGAACCTTATAAGGAATACATCCTTGATTTTCTCCTGATGCAACCGTTGCGCCGTATACTGGCTCGCCATAGATTGTTCTTCCTGCACGTCTCCGCAGTATGTAAGGACGGTGATTGTATACTTATAAGCGGTCCGCAGAATAGCGGCAAGAGCACGCTTGCGTTGACCCTTGCCAGGAACCGGTTCGATCTTTTAACGGATGACGACTGTTTTATCAGATCGGCAAAAAGAGGTATCCGGCTGTTCCCTTTTCCCACAAAAATGGGTTTAAACGATGCAGCTGTCAAAAGGTATCCGGAACTGCATAAATATGCTTTAAAAGATTACCGTTACGGCGGGAAGCGTCGTCTCTCCCTGGGCTCCTTTTATCCCAAGGCCGATAGAACGGAAGATTACAGGTGTAAGATGGTGATATTCCCGAAATATAAGGCGCATGCGGAGACCGCCATAAAAAAGATTCCCGGGAAAGGGGCGCTGGACAGATTATTTTATAATGACCTGACAAGCTATACTAGGGCCGATATAGAGAATATGTTCTGGGCTCTATACAATATTACTCAGGATGCCGGCTATTTTGAGCTTACATACAACGATGCCGGATTGGATAAGATCCCGGGGATAGTCCATAAGGCGTTTATGAAAGTCCCAAGATAAGCCAGCGTGTCTCAGGGCGATATAAGTGTCCTTTTTATAAAACGCAATATTTTGACGGTATAGGCCTCGAGCATAGAGACTGCCCCAAGGATATGATTCGTAATCCGCCATACGATATTGTCTAAATGCATCTCTTTACCGCATCTCCTTACGGCGATCGCCTTGCCTATAAGCCGTTCTGACAGCAAAGGCATGTCTATATACGGCAGGTTATCCCCTTTGGTTATGAAGAAAGGGCCGTATCTGTATAGAAATCTATGTATATAGAGATGGCTGCTGAGCTTGCATATTACCAGATCTCCAAGAGACAGATCCTTTAGCACCAGTTTGCTGGTTACGATCTGGTCTCCGACCCGTAAGAACGGCCTCATACTATAATTGCTGGAGACCTCAAATATAAAAGTTTTATCAGACTCTATATGATCCTTAAGCAACGACAACGCTACAGCATTTATATGTTCGCTCATATGGTATATATCGGTCTTTTGGATTATACTTCTTTCCCTTCATTTGCGTCAACCATTTCTTTAGCCGAGGTTAAATATTTTTGTAATTGAACGGATAAAAGTACTAGGGTATAATTAACCCGGTAAAGACGTGCAAGTTCTGCGCGCCTGTAGCTCAAACGGATAGAGTGGCTGGCTTCGAACCAGTAGGCTGGGTGTTCGATTCACCCCAGGCGCGCCATAGAATTTGCTGTAGCTTTCCGATAGGCAAATTCATACCGAAGCCTGCTCTGAAAATTTCTTCGAAATTTTCAGAGCGTTTAGGCGAGGGATATAGAGCATCAGTAAGGTTACCGGCTATAACGCGTTGGTCGCAGCGAGGCCGAAGCGACGCGGGCGTGGTGGAATTGGCAGACACGCATGGCTTAGGACCATGTGGGGCAACCCTTGGGGGTTCAAATCCCTCCGCCCGCACCATCGCTATTTTTTATAGATCCGGTTTGAATGGCGAAGTAGAATATTGCATTTTCTTCTTCCTTTTGCTATAATTAAAGTCCTTATTTCCCCGAATTAGAGGGAAGGGGCGCAGAGCGTCCCCCAAAACATATCTATAACTTGTGAAGGGAGGGGAACAGCATCTCTGTTGTTTGACAGTATAAGCGACGGCCGCGTAGCTTCCGTCTTCGCATTCAACCAGAGATATGCATGATGCTTCGGCGGATTTCGGGCATGTATTGCGTATAGTCGGGTTTAGCCCTCAACAATTTTTGTGCTAATCGGCTCTTTGATGCGATTCAGGGGAGTTATTCAGTGGCCCGCGTAGCTTCCGCCTTCGCATTCAACGCGTAATCGGCAGAATGCTTCGGCGAGATTTCGCTTGCAGGGCTAAGGAGTTTATAGACAGCGCCCGCGTAGCTCAATTGGCAGAGCAGGACACTCTTAATGTCAAGGTTCCAAGTTCGATTCTTGGCGCGGGCACCATTAGATTTGCATGCTATTACGGGTGGCAAATCTATTCCCGCACATATTGCAAAAATATCGAAGAGATTTTTGCAATGCTTATGTGCGGGAATATAAATAAGATTTTTTTAATTTCAGGAGAAATTTACAGTACGGTTTTTCCTTAGAGCACTCTTTCAAATTATGAATTTTCAGAGAAAATTCATAATTTATTGTTTCGCTCTAAGGACGTAAATTTCAGGAGAAATTTACAGGCGGCGGTAATTCAGTGGTAGAATGCCAGCTTGCCAAGCTGGATGTCGTGGGTTCGAAACCCATCCGCCGCTCCATCCTACTTCGCTCAAAGCTTTTCAGCTTTGAGCTTCGTAGAGATTAAGGATAGGAGGCAAAATTTTCACAGGGGAATGTTTCCCCCCCCTTCTCTTAAGATCTTTACCCCTTTACATAGGTGTCGCTTTCGCGACCTTGTATCTAGACAAAACAGCAAGGAGGCGTTATTTCTATGAAGATCATGGAGTTTTTGAACAAAAAGGCCATTGCTACGAACCTCAAGGCGGCCGACAAGGAAGGCGTGATACGCGAACTTGTCGACCTCCTTTCGAAGGCCGGAGAGATCAAAAATAAAGAAGAACTCGTAAAGGCCCTCCTGGCGCGCGAATCGCTCGGTTCCACCGGCATAGGACAGGGGATAGGCATACCGCATGCCAAGTCACAGAACGTGAAGGAACTGGTAGCGGCGTTCGGGCTTTCACAGAAGGGTGTCAATTTCGATTCTCTGGACGGAGAGGCGGTATATATATTCTTCCTACTGCTGGCCCCGGAAGAATCCGCGGGACCTCACCTAAAGGCGCTCGCCAGAATATCCCGTATGCTCAAGGATAAGTATTTCAGGGAGCTTCTCAGGAAGGCGAAAGATGAAAAAGAGGTGCTCCATATCATTCAGGAAGAAGACGCGAAGAAGTACTGATTTAGCTATCAGCTATCAGTCATCAGCCGTCAGCTAACAGCGGCTGAAAGCTGAAAAGATGAAAAGATGAAAATACTTAAGGCGTTCAAGTGGTTATACCCCGGCATGTGGGTAAAACGATGGATCCTTTTGACGGTCTTCGGGATCATCATGATATCCATGGGGTTCGTCATGGTCATATTGGAGCAGAGTTCGCGGAATAAGACATTCGCCGCAACCGTCATCATATTCGGTATACTATCCGTGATCACCGGTGTAAAGAGGATCATAAAATCTTTCGTCACCATCCTGTTGCCCCAGCATATGGACACCCTCGTCGATAAGGTATACCAGAAGCGCATACTGGAGAGGGGGCCGAGGATCGTGGTGATCGGCGGGGGGACCGGGCTCTCCACTCTTCTGCACGGCCTTAAAGAGTATACGAGCAATATCACCGCCATCGTCACCGTGGCGGATGACGGCGGATCATCCGGCCGTCTCAGGGAGGATTTCGACGTGCTGCCGCCCGGCGATATAAGGAACTGCCTCGTCGCCCTGGCCGACGCGGAACCGCTCATGGGCAAACTCTTCCAGTTCAGGTTCGGCGAAGGCACGGAACTGAGCGGCCACAGCTTCGGCAATCTCTTCATAACGGCTATGTCGAAAGTGGCCGGCAACTTTGACGCGGCTATAAAGGAATCGAGCAAGGTGCTTGCCATACGGGGGAGCGTCCTCCCTTCCACGCTGGAAAAGGTGACGCTTATGGCAAAGCACGAAGACGGCTCCGAAACGGTGGGAGAGAGCCAGATCCCGAAAGCGAAGAGCCCCATCAGGAGGATATTCCTGCGTCCGGTGAACTGCAGGCCGACCGACGAAGCGGTCGAGGCCATAAAGAGGGCCGACGCCATAGTGCTGGGTCCGGGAAGCCTCTACACCAGCATAATGCCGAACCTTCTTGTCGGCAAGATCTACCAGGAGATCCTATCCTCGAAGGCGTTGAAGATGTACGTGTGCAATGTCATGACACAGAAGGGCGAGACCGATGACTACAAGGCGAGCGACCACCTGAAGGCGATCATAGAGCATACGACGCCGGGGATCGTCGAATACTGTATCATGAACACGGCAAAGATACCGCCCGAAATACTGAAAAAGTATAAAGATGAAGAGGCTTATCCTGTGGTCCCGGATTCCGAGAACCTCAAGAAGATGAAGTGCAAGGTGATCGAAGCCCATATAGTCACCATCAGGGATTATGTCAGGCACGATGCCGTTAAACTGGCAAAGATAATAGTGGACCTTGTGACGAGCATCAAGAAAGCGAGATAGGGACCGGGATGACGGTAGAGAAGACGATCGTTATAAGAAATAAACAGGGCCTGCACGCCAGGCCGGCGGCCCTCTTTGTCCAGATAGCGAACAAATTCGACAGCGATATCACGGTCACGAAAGGCAAGGATAAAGTGAACGGGAAATCGATCATGGGCATAATGATGCTTGAGGCGGGGAGGGGCTCAAAGGTGACTATCGTCGCCACGGGCGACGACGCCGAACAGGCGATCACGGAGCTTGAGAACCTGCTCTTGAGCGATATGGAGGATTCGATACTTTGAAGGAGAGCGAAAAGGTGAAGGATAAAGAACTGATCCTGAAAGGTATCCCGGCATCTCCGGGCGTTACCATAGGAAAGGTCTTTCTTTTCGGCAGGGAGCAGTATTCGATACCCAGGCGCATAATAAATGAAGAGCAGATACAGAATGAGATAAAACGTTTCAAGGATGCGCTCATCCAGACTAAGCAGGAGATACTCGAGATAAAGAAAAGGATATCGGACGATATAGGCACGGAACACGGCCAGATATTCAGCGCCCATCTTCTCGTCATAGAAGACAGCATGCTAATAGAGGAGGTCATAGCAAAGCTTAAAAAAGACAGGCACTCCATAGAATACATCTTCCAGGATGTCCTCAAGAGATATATCAAGGTATTTTCCGAGATGGATGACGAGTACCTGAAAGAACGTATAAGCGATATAAACGATGTCGGCAGGCGTATACTCAGGAACCTTATAGGCGCCAAGGAAGACGCGCTCACGAATGTCAAAGAAAAGGTCGTGGTCGTCGCGTACGACCTGTCTCCTTCCGATACCGCGACCATGCACAAGACGAACGTGATAGGGTTCGCCACCGATATCGGCGGCCGGACGTCCCACACGGCCATAATGGCCAAGTCCCTTGAAATACCGGCAGTGGTCGGGCTGGAGGTGGTCACAAAGAAGGTAGGGAACGGTAATCCGATAATCGTAGACGGGACGCACGGCGTGGTCGTCATAAATCCTTCGCCGAAGACGCTTAAAAAGTATGAGCAGGAAAGGCAGAGATATATAGCGTTCGAGCACCGCCTCCAGGAACTGAAAGACCTGCCTTGCGTCACGCTTGACGGGAAGAAGATAGACCTCGCGGCAAACATAGAGGTGCCGGAAGACGTCGTGTCGGTCCTTGCCCACGGCGCCCAGGGCATAGGACTCTACAGGACAGAATATTTCTATATGAACAGAAAGGACCTGCCGAAAGAAGATGAGCAGTTCAAGGCGTATTCGGCGGTCGCGCGTAAGATAAAACCGCAGCCCATAGTCGTCAGGACGCTTGACCTGGGAGGGGACAAATTCCTTTCGCAATTCGAAGTGCCGCATGAGATGAACCCGTTCCTGGGCTGGCGCGCCATAAGGTTCTGCCTGGCGAGACCCGATATCTTCAAGGTGCAGCTCAGGGCCATCCTGCGCGCATCCGTATACGGGAATCTGAAGGTCATGTACCCGATGATCTCCGGCCTCGATGAGCTAAGGCAGGCGAACGCGCTGCTCGAAGAAGCGAAGAGGTCCCTGAAGAAGGAGTCGATACCGTTCAATGAAGATATAGAGGTCGGCGCCATGATAGAGGTCCCTTCAGCCGCCCTGGTAAGCCACATACTGGCCAAGGAAGTCGATTTCTTCTCTATAGGCACCAACGATCTTATCCAGTATGCCCTTGCCGTAGACAGGGTTAACGAGAAGATCGCTTACCTTTATGAACCGGCGCACCCGGCCGTGTTGATGCTCATAAAGAGCATAATAGACAACGGCCATAAGGCCGGCGTCTGGGTGGGCATGTGCGGAGAGATGGCGGGATATATAAACATGACCCTTATACTCCTCGGGCTCGGCCTGGACGAATTCAGCACCTCGCCTATAAATATCCCGGAGATAAAACAGATAATACGTTCCGTGAGCATGGAGCAGGCAAAAAAAATAGCGGAAGAGGCGCTCACGCTCTCCACGGGAAAAGAGGTCGAGAAGTTCGCGAAGAGGAAGCTCAGGGAGATACTGCCGGATATGGCTATAGGTATGGAGGACGAAGAATAGATGGGGACCGTCTCTCTCGACGATATTAAGGTAATAGGACGTTACGACCGCTCGAATATGATCGGGACTATAGAGTCATTCCCCTTCCAGTGCAGGGAAGCCGTTCGGATAGGAGGGTCATTCAGCCTTCCGTCGGGTCTTGCGGACGGCATAAATAATGTTGTATGCACGGGCCTCGGCGGCTCGGCGATAGGAGCAGACCTCGCGCGGTCATATGCGGCGGACGATGCGCGTATCCCGGTGATCGTTAACAGGAATTATGCCCTTCCGGGCTTCGTAGACGGACATTCGCTTGTCATCGTCTCCAGCTATTCAGGGAACACGGAGGAGACGCTGGCCGCATATAAAGATGCCCGTAAAAGGAACGCGCGTATAGCGGTGATCTCATCCGGCGGCGAACTGGCCCGCCGGGCCAAGAGCGACGCCGTCCCCATGGTCTCCATACCGGGCGGTCTTCAGCCGCGTTGTGCCGTAGGCTATTCTTTTTTCACCACCCTCATATTGCTTTCAAAGGCCGGCATAATAAAAGATCAGGCGGAAGATATCGAAGATGCGATAGCTATCCTGGAGGATTTGAGAGAAAAAGAGCTCGGGAGTCACGTGCCGGAAAAGAAGAACATCGCAAAGATGACGGCGCGTTCTCTCGCCGGTCTATTCCCGGTAATATACGGCGGGCAGGACCATATCGATTCTGTCGTTACCAGGTGGAGGGGCCAGATAGCGGAAAATTCGAAGACGCTTTCTTCCGCGCACCTATTCCCGGAGATGAACCATAATGAGATAGTGGGGTGGGCGCACCCGGATAATATTTTAAAACATTCCGCGGTCGTACTATTGAGGGACGCGGGGGACAGTCCCAGGGTCTCGAAGAGGATCGACATAACCAGGGGCATATTGAGCGATGAAGGGGTAAAGGTCAAAGAGGTATGGTCCAGGGGCGGGGGGCTTCTTGCGCGTATGCTATCCCTCGTCTATATAGGGGATTTTGTCAGTTTTTACCTCGCCATATTGAACGAAGAGGATCCCACCCCCGTCGAAAGGATCACCCGTCTAAAGAAGGAGCTGGCGAAGAGTTGACCGTCTTAATATTAGCCGCCGGCTACGCGGTGCGGCTTAAAGAGCTGACGCAGGATAACCCGAAGCCTCTCCTGGTGGTGGCGGGGAAGACCATCATAGACAGGATACTTGAGAAGGTAAAGGGTGCCGGGCCCGCAGGCAAGGTATATTTAATAACGAACGCGAAGTTCTTCGGGAAGTTCAGGGATTGGCATAAGGCTTCGCGGTATGGCGCGAAGGTCGAGTTGATAGACGACGGGTCCGTTTCGAATGAGACGAGGCTGGGAGCGATACGCGACATATACCTTGCGATAGAGAAGAAGGCGATCGATGACGATCTCCTGGTCATTGCCGGAGACAACCTCTTCGACTTCGACCTGGCTAAATTCCGTATTTTTGCGTCATCAAAAGTTGACGGTGTCTCTGTGGCCGTTCACGATATAAAGGACAGGGATGCCGCCGCCAGGAAGTTCGGTGTCGTTATGCTTGATGATGACGGGGTAGTAGCGGACTTCGAGGAGAAGCCGGAGGATCCGAAGTCGGCACTCATATCTACGGGGATATACTATTTCCCCAGGGCGAAGCTCTCGCTTATAAGGGATTATGTAAGGACTTCGGACCGGCTGGACGCCCCGGGTTATTACATAAGCTGGATGGTAAAGAACGATAAAGTGTACGGGTTCACATTTTCCGAAGATTGGTACGATATAGGAGATATCGAATCTTACAGGAAGGCGGACAGTACGTATTCAAAAAAGGAGAATTAGATATGGCGGCAAATAAGTATCTTTTTACCTCGGAAAGCGTTACGGAGGGCCACCCGGATAAGGTCTGCGACCAGGTATCCGATGCCGTTCTGGACAGCGTCTTAAGCCAGGACCCGGCCGGCCGCGTAGCGTGCGAGACCTATGTCACCATGGGGCTTATAATAATAGGCGGTGAGATAACCACTACCGCGTACGTAGATATACACAAGATGTGCAGGGACCTTTTGAGGGATATAGGTTATACCCATCCCAAGTACGGATTCGATTATCACACATGCGCGATACTCAATGCCATCCACACGCAGTCGCCCGATATATCTATGGGCGTCGATAAGGGCGGAGCGGGTGACCAGGGCATGATGATGGGGTACGCCTGCAGGGAGACGCCGGAACTGATGCCGCTCCCTATAATGCTGTCGCACAAACTCTGCCGGAAGCTCACGGAACTGAGAAAGAAGAATATCCTGAAATATCTGGGCCCTGACGGGAAATCGCAGGTCACGGTAGAATATCACGACGGTAAGCCTGCGCGCGTGACCTCGGTGGTTCTCGCCTGCCAGCACACGGAAGAGGTGGTCGACAAGAAGACCGATATGTTCTCGGAAGAGGCCCGCAGGGAGATAATCGAAAAAGTGGCAAAGCCGGTCCTCAAAGATTATATCGACAGGGAGACGAAGTACTATGTGAACCAGACGGGAAAATTCGTCGTCGGCGGGCCGCAGTCGGATACGGGAATGACCGGCCGGAAGATCATAGTGGACACATACGGCGGGACCATCCCGCACGGCGGAGGCGCATTCTCCGGAAAAGATCCGACGAAGGTTGACCGTTCCGCCGCTTATATGGGGCGCTACATAGCGAAGAATCTCGTTGCCGCAGGGATCGCCGATAAGCTCATGATACAGCTCGCGTATGTAATAGGCCGCGCGGAACCGGTCTCCATGATGGTCAATACTTACGGGACCGGCAAGTTGAGCGACGAAAAGATAGTGAAGATCATAAGAGACCACTTTGAGCTCACCCCTCACGGGATCATAGCGGAGCTGAAGCTGCGGGAATCGCAGGATAACAGGTTCAGGCGTACTGCCGCTTACGGCCACTTCGGAAGGACAGAAGACGGGTTCACGTGGGAAGCGACGGACGAGGCGAAGAATCTCAAGAAATACGTAAAATAGCTGATAGCTGAAAACGGAGATAAATTCATGAAATATGATGTGAAGGATTTGAGTTTAGCGAAGAGGGGGAAGCTCCGCATAGAATGGGCAAATGAATACATGGATGTTCTTGGCCTGGTGCGTAAACGTTTTAAAAAAGAGAGACCGCTTAAGGGACTTAAGGTGGCGTGCTGCCTTCACGTTACGACAGAGACGGCGAACCTTATGGACACGCTAAAGGCGGGCGGTGCCCACGTAGCCCTGTGCGCCTCAAATCCGTTGAGCACACAGGATGATGTTGCCGCATCACTCGTGAAAGATTTCGGCATAAGCACATTCTCAATAAAGGGAGAGGGCTCCGGGACGTATTATAAACATCTCAACGGCGCCCTGGACATAGGACCCGATATAACTATGGACGACGGCGCCGACCTCGTCTCCACGATACATAAGACGCGCAAGGACCTTGTCGGGCAGATATTGGGCGGGACGGAGGAGACGACCACCGGTGTCATACGCCTCAGGAACCTGGAGCGGGAGGGGAGGCTGCTCTATCCTATAATAGCGGTGAACGACGCCGATACCAAGCACCTCTTCGACAACAGGTACGGCACCGGCCAGTCGACGATCGACGGCATACTGCGCGCCACGAACATGCTCCTCGCCGGCTCCAATTTTGTCGTATGCGGATACGGCTGGTGCGGCAGGGGCGTTGCCATGCGGGCCAGGGGCATGGGGGCGAACGTCTTCATAGCCGAGACGGACCCGCTTAAGGCGCTGGAAGCGGTAATGGACGGTTATAATGTGACTTCGCTCAGGGAGGCATGCAAGGTCGGCAATGTCTTTATAACCGTGACGGGCGATATGCACGTACTGCGGAAAGAACATTTTGAGCTCATGCCGGACGGCGCGATCATAGCGAATTCCGGACACTTCAATGTGGAGATAGATATACCGGCCCTGGCGAAGCTGTCGAAGAAGAGACGGACGGTGCGTGAATCAGTGGAAGAGTATACGCTGAAGGACGGAAGGCGCATCAACCTTCTTGGTGAAGGACGCCTCGTCAATCTTGCCGCCGCCGAAGGGCATCCGGCGAGCGTCATGGATATGAGTTTCGCAGATCAGGCGCTCTGCTGCGAATATATAGCGAAGAATTACAAGGACCTGAAGAAGAAGGTATATAAAGTGCCGGGGCACATCGATCGTGATGTGGCGAAGCTTAAACTTGAGTCGCTTGGCATCAGGATAGACAGCCTGACGGAAGAGCAGAAGAGATATCTGGAAAGTTGGGAATCCGGGACATAGAAAGGAGCAGCACTGCAATGGGAAGAAGACCGTTGGATATGGATAAGCTTGCGCTTGAACTGGCGCTGGCCGATGACAGATCGGTAAAGGGCGAATTGGCCAAAAAGATACTGGACCTGGGGTATAAGAACGGGATATACCCGTCCAGCATCAACGGGTTTTACATGGCCAGGGGCAGGGGCGAGACGCGCGGGGATTTTACGGTGCCGGCTATAAACCTGAGGACGATGACATACGATCTCGCAAAGGCGATATTCAGGGTCGCCGGGAAGATGAACGCCGGGGCCTTTATATTCGAGATAGCCAAATCGGAGATGGGGTACACGGGCCAGCCGCCGGCGGAATACACGGCGGTATGCGTGGCGGCAGCGCTGAAAGAGGGATGGAAAGGGCCCGTCTTCATACAGGGAGACCATTTCCAGGTGAGCGCCAAAAATTACAAACAGGACCCTGTGAAGGAACTGGAC
The DNA here is from genome assembly GCA_041650805.1 of Candidatus Omnitrophota bacterium. NCBI lineage: Bacteria > Pseudomonadati > Candidatus Omnitrophota > Candidatus Omnitrophota bacterium. Next base: position 19,561 of record JBAZKM010000003.1, read on the forward strand.
GGCCTTAAGGCGCTGATAACGCAGGCCATGGAGTCAGGGTTCTACAATATAGACATAGATTCTTCTACACTGGTAGACCTGTCAAAGAGCGATATAAAGAAACAGCAGAAGCTGAATTACGAGGTATGCGCAGAACTCACCAATTTCATACGCCGGAACCAGCCGCGCGGCATAGAGGTATCGGTAGGCGGAGAGATAGGGGAGGTGGGAAGCAAGAATTCGACCCCTGAGGACCTTAGGGCGTTCATGGGCGGTTACAGAGAGCGGCTCAGGAAGGGCAGGACAGGCATAAGCAAGATAAGCATACAGACAGGCACATCTCACGGAGGCGTGGTCCTTCCGGACGGCACCGTAGCGAAGGTGAAACTGGATTTCGACACCCTGAAGAACCTGTCGAAGATCGCCCGTGAGGAGTACGGTCTGGCCGGCGCTGTACAGCACGGCGCATCGACGCTCCCGTCGGACGCGTTCGGTAAGTTCCCCGAAGAGGGGACGGCGGAAGTGCACCTTGCCACAGAGTTCCAGAACATGGTATATGAGAGCGCCCACTTTCCCAAAGAACTTAAGGGCGCGATATACGATTGGCTGAAGAAGACCCAGGGCGCGGAGCGGAAACCCGACCAGACAGAAGAGCAGTTCCTGTACAGCGCGCGCAAGAAAGCGCTCGGCCAGTTCAAGAAAGATATACTGGGCCTTCCCGCGGGAACGAAAGACACCATAGCGCGGGAGATAGAAGCGAAGTTCGAATTTCTATTCAACAAGCTTAATGTGGCAGGGACGAAAGACGAAGTCCTGAAACATACGGTCCTGAAGAGGGTCATCTCAAGGAAGAGGGGGGAGGGACCTGCTAAGGATGTCGAGATCAGTCACGAGGGAGCCGATTAGCTTCTCTTATTGACCAGATAGACGCCGATGGCGGCGAAGAGGACGTTGCCCAGCCATGCGCCTGCGATGGGCGGGATGAACCCGGCTTTTCCGAAAGCGACCGAGACCGCTATAGCTGCATAGTATAAAAGTCCTATCATTATGCTCATGCCTATGCCTATGAGGACGCCGCCGCGCGTCGTTATGATGGCAAAGGGCGTACCCACCAGTATTATTATCAGGCTTATGAAGGGAAAGGCCACCTTATAGTGGAGGTCCACCAGGAGCCCGCGCGTAAGCCGGGTCCCTGCGCCGCTGAAGTTCTTTATGTAATGGCTCAGTTCCCGGAAGCTGACAAAATCCGCCCGCCATTCCCTGTTTGCAAAATCGTTCGGCTTCTCTTTTATAGGTATGACCCTTTCCGCGAAAAATTGCGGCTCCCCGAGTATCTTTCCGGCGTTATCTATCTTATACATTATGACCTTGTAGAACTTCCATCCCTCATCGGTCCAGACGCCGCTTGAGGCGGTGGTCTTCGATATAAGGCGCTGCGATGAGTCGTGTTCGTGGATGATCACATCGCCGAGCGTCTTCTTCTCTATGTCGTAGTTCCTCGCAAAGACGATCCTGTTGCCTGCGCCGTAGACCGCCACGTTCTCTATTATGCCCTGATCCCGGCCTTTCCGTTTATCCTTTTCAAGCTCGTCCCGCCTTATTACGTTCGATATCTTTGAGCTCATAGGGATGATGCGGTCATTTACGATGAAGACGACCACGCTTATGACGAAGCCGCATATCAGGATAGGCGCGAGGATGCGCCACAGGCTTATCCCGCTCGATTTCATAGCGGTTATCTCGTTATGCTTGTTAAGATTACTGAGCATATATATAGCCGAGAGGAGGACGGCCATGGGCGTTATCTGTATGAATATGGTGGGGCAATAGTAGACATAAAACGCCACAAGCGAAGAGAACGGTATCTTATATTTCACGATGTCATCTATGAAAGAGAAGACATCTATGATAACGGCCATTATTATGAATATGAAGAGGCACCACAGAAAAGGCCCCAGGAAACCCCTTACGATATAGCGATCTACGATCTTCATTCTTGAGCTTTCAGTTATTAGCTATCAGCTATCAGCTAGTAAGTTTTATAGGCCTCGCGCCAGCGTGAGGCAGCGGACTTTCCCGGCGCCGGCATCAAGAAGCGTCTTTGCGCACTCGTCGAGCGTAGCGCCGGTAGTCATCACGTCGTCCACGATCAGTATATTTTTGCCGGATACGGCGCTGCGGCGCGCCGCCCTGAACGCGCCGCGGAGGTTGGTGAGCCGCCCGGCCCTTGAGAGCTCATTCTGGCGCTTCGTCGACCTCGTCTTCTGAAGCATATCTGCAAGCGGTATGCCGGACTCGTCCCCTAATCTCGCGGCCAGGACCTTCGAGTGGTTGAACTCCCTCTTTCTGAGAAGCGCCTCCTGGACGGGTACATATGTGACGGTATCGATACCTCCGAGCAGGTCTTTATCTTCGCATGCGAGATCTATGAGAAAAGAGGAAAGCGTCCGTCCCAGCGATATCCTGCCCTTATATTTGAAGAGCCGGATCAGTTCCTTCAGCGCGCCTTCGTAGAGACACGCGGAGCGTGCCATTTCGAAATGGAAATGGTGCGTCCGGCATTCGGCGCATAATCCGGGGCCGTCCTGAACGGAACGGCCGCATTTCCGGCAATGCGGCCCGGGGTTCCTGCGCACCGTATGAAGGCACGCCGCGCATACGCCGGACCGGCCGAGCGGGTCGAGGTCCTTACCGCACAGGGCGCAGCGCAGGGGATAGACGAGGTTCAATATGCTCTTCGCGATGACACCGGCGCTCTTCATAGCGCATATCATATCACGCCCGTCTCATGGATGTCAATTTCCAATGCCATGGTGTAAAATTTTTACGGGTCCCCTCCTTCGCAGCTTCTGCCATTCAGAGATCTTTTGCTTCGGAGGGCAGGCTGCCGCTCCCTCGCCTTTTGTTCTATAGGGGCTGTGACTGATGAGGCGTAGTGCGATCCGATCGTGGTGTAGCACATCGCCGTAGCGCCCCTGTGCGACAAAAGGCTCGGTCGCGTCATACTAAAATTTCCTCTGTGAAATTTTAGTATTTTAATAGCCTATAGATTATCCCAAATTTCTCCTTTATAAAAATTTGGGGTCACCCGTAAAAATTTTACTGCACCCTGCCGCACGAAGGGTACTGTGAACGGCCATTAGAATTTTTTCGGCAATACCAGCTATCTCTTATTGGTGCACAAGGATTTACGTTGAGCGAATGCAGGAACTGACCGAGGCATGACACAAACGTATATGTGCACCCGTACAGGTGGCGGTATAGCACCCTGAAAGGGTGCTATACCATGAATAAAGGTATAAACACAAAGGCCGAGGGAATTCCTGCAAATTCGCGAGACGTAAACCGCAGCCTTCAAGGCTATAGGCAGGCTGTAGGCACCAATTTTGCTATGCAAAATTGGTAGTGCACGGCGAAAAAATTCAGGCCGTGAACAGGACCCTGAGTGCGGCAGGGGAGGAAAAATTTTCATCTACAAATCTTCTTGCGAGGCAGCGATATTTGTCTTATAATATGGCCTTCTTATGGGACAGAAGATCAGGAAGATCATCGCTCTTTTACACAGGGCGTACGGACGGCCGAGGCCGTGGAGGAGGACGGACCCTGTCGATGAATTGGTCAGGACCGTACTTTCGCAGAATACGAACGACAGGAACTCCCTGGCGGCATTCGCTATATTAAAGCGGGCCTTCAGGTCATGGAAGGGCGTATTGGATGTGGACACAAGAAGGCTGGCCCGTCTCATAAGGCACGCGGGCCTGGCCAATATCAAGGCAGCCCGCATAAAGGGTATCCTGGAGGAGATAAGAAGGCGGGAAGGGGAGATAACCCTTTCATCATTAAAGAGTTCGGATATCCGGCATTCTCTCGAATATCTGACATCCCTTAAGGGCGTCGGCCCCAAGACGGCCTCATGCGTCCTGCTCTTCAGTTTCGGTAAGCCCGTTATGCCGGTAGACACACATATATTCCGGGTGGCTAAGCGGCTTGGGCTTATAGAAGCGGACTCGGATATCGCCGAAGCACACCGTATATTGACAGGGGCCGTTCCAAAGAGCTTGATATATGAGTTCCATTTAGGTATAATAGAGCACGGTCGTCGCACCTGCAGGGCCAGGGATCCCAGGTGCGGCGAATGCCTTTTGTACAGGGTATGCAGGTTCGATAAAAAAGAGTTCTTCAGCAAAAGGGGTCAACGTTGATACGAAAAGCCAATCTTAATGACGTAAAGAAGATACAGAAGCTCATAAATCACTACGCCAGGCACAACCAGATGCTGCCAAGGTCGCTGAATGAGCTTTATGAAAATATCAGGGATTTCTTCGTATATGCCGAAGGCAATGCCATATACGGCTGCTGCGCCCTACATATCGACTGGGAGGACCTGGCCGAGATAAAGAGCCTGGCCGTGGCGAAGTCAAAGTCCGGCAAAGGCATAGGTAGGAGGCTCCTGATGCAGTGCCTTAAGGAGGCGAAGGGCCTGAAGGTGAAGAGGATATTTGCGCTCACCTATATACCCGGGTTCTTCGAACTCTTCGGGTTCAGCGTGGTCAGCAAGAAGGAGCTTCCGCATAAGATATGGAGCGAGTGTATAAAGTGCGTATACTTTACGGGTTGTAAAGAGATAGCGATGATGAAAGAGATCTGACGATGGGATACACGATAACAGAAAAGATACTGCTGAAGCATACGAAAGCAAAAGAGATACATCCCGGAGAATTCCTGAACGCGAGGGTCGACCTCTGTCTGGGGAATGACATCACGGCGCCGTTCGCGATCGAGGAGTTCGAAAAGCTCGGTCTGGCGAAGGTATTCGACAGGAAAAGGATCGCGCTCGTCCCGGACCATTTTGCGCCGGCCAAGGATATGAAGAGCGCGAACCAGTGCAAGAAGCTGGCGGAATTTTCCAGGAAGTACGGGATAGTCAATTATTTTGAAGTCGGCAAGATGGGTATAGAGCATGCGCTTCTCCCGGAGACGGGTCTCGTCCTGCCCGGCGACCTGGTCATAGGCGCCGATTCGCACACGTGCACGTACGGCGCGCTGGGGGCATTCTCGACGGGCATAGGATCGACCGATCTCGCGGCGGCATTCGCCACCGGAGAATGCTGGCTCAGGGTCCCCGAGTCGATGAAGTTCATATTCTTCGGCCGGTTGAACAGGTGGGTCGGCGGCAAGGACCTCATACTTCACACGATAGGGGATATAGGCGTAGACGGGGCCAGGTATCGCGCGATGGAATTTTGCGGAGAGACGATAGAAGCGCTCCCGATCGATGACCGCCTATCCATGTGCAATATGGCCATAGAAGCGGGCGGGAAGAACGGTATAATCGCCCCCGATAAGATAACGATGCGGTATATCAGGTCTATAAAGGACAAGAGACGGGCCGGGTACGGTAAGGTTTATGCAAGCGACCCGGATGCAAAATATTCCGGAGTAAGAGAGTACGACGTGCGGAAGATCGAGCCGCTCGTCGCATGCCCGAACCTGCCCAGCAACGTGAAGAAGGTAAAGGAATTGAAAAATATACGGATAGACCAGGTGGTCATAGGCTCCTGTACGAACGGCAGGATATCGGACCTGCGGTTTGCCGCTAAGATATTGCGCGGCAAAAAGATAAAAGAGGGTGTGCGCTTGATAGTGATACCCGGGACGCAGAAGATATACCGCGAGGCGGCGGAGGAGGGGCTTGCCCGTATATTCGTTGAGGCGGGGGGCATATTTTCCACGCCGACGTGCGGTCCGTGCCTGGGCGGCCACATGGGCATACTCGCCGAGGGAGAGCGGGCGGTCGCCACTACGAACAGGAACTTCGTAGGCAGGATGGGCAATCCGAAGAGCGAGGTCTATCTGTCCAATCCGGCTGTCGCGGCGGCAAGCGCGATCAAGGGATATATCGCGCATCCGGATGAGGTAGTCTAAATGTCACAACGTCACCATGTCACCACGTCACCGGTAAAAGCTTTTACGTGTGACCTGGTGACTCTGTGACTTGGTGACCACGAGGGGTTTACTTTGAATTATAAAGGACGCGTGCATAAATTCGGTGATGATGTCAATACGGATGAGATCCTGCCCGCACGTTATCTCGATACGACCGATAAGGCAGAGCTCGCCAGGCACTGCATGGAAGATGCCGATAAGGAATTTTCCAGGAAGGTAAAACCCGGCGATATCATCGTAGCCGGGAAGAATTTCGGATGCGGCTCCTCGCGCGAGCATGCCCCCATATCCATAAAGGCGAGCGGCGTATCCTGCGTCATAGCCGGTAACTTTGCCAGGATATTCTTCAGGAACAGCATAAATATAGGCCTGCCTATAATAGAGTGCGAAGAGGCCTCGGAGAGGATAAGGCCGCGGGATCTTCTCAGGGTCAATACGAAGCTCGGCATCATAAGGAACATGACAAGGAAAGAGAGTTACAGGTTCGAGAAGTATCCGCCTTTCATGCAGCGGATCATCCGCGCAGGCGGGCTGATGGAATCTATACGGAGGAAAAAACGTGTATAAGATAGCAGTAATACCCGGAGACGGGACGGGCCCGGAAGTGGTGAGGGAGGGGCTCAAGGTGATGAAGGCCGCATCCCGGAAATTCGGGTTCGGTTATAAGGAAGAGGTCTTCGATTACGGCGGCAACAGGTATCTGAAGACAGGGAAGACGATAACCGATAAGGAGCTTGCCGGCCTGAAGAAGTTCGACGCAATATATCTGGGTGCCATAGGCCACCCGGACGTAAAGCCCGGCATCCTTGAGCAGGGGATACTCCTGAAGACGCGTTTCGACCTTGACCAATACATAAACCTGCGCCCGGTAAAGTTATATAATGCAGATTTTTGTCCTCTTAAGGATAAAGGGCCGGCCGATATAGATTTTGTGGTCGTCAGAGAGAATTCCGAAGGCCTCTACAAGGGTATGGGCGAATTCCGGAATAAGGGTACGAAGAAGGAAGTGGCTATACAGATATCATACAATACCAGGAAGGGCGTGGAGCGCTGCATCAGGTACGCCTTCGAATATTGCCGGAAACGGAACAAGAGAAAGAAGCTGACGCTATGCGGGAAGACGAACGTCCTTACGTATGCATGGGACCTGTGGCAGAGGACTTTCAATGAGGTCAAGTCGGACTATCCGGATATCCAGACCGATTACGCTCACGTAGACGCTACGACCATGTGGTTCGTAAAGAACCCGGAGTGGTTCGATACGATAGTCACAGACAATATTTTCGGCGATATAATAACGGACCTAGGCGCCATGATCCAGGGCGGTATGGGAATAGCGGCAGGCGGGAACATAAACCCTGAAGGCGTCTCCATGTTCGAGCCGATAGGAGGTTCCGCGCCCAAATATACGGGCAAAGATGTCATAAATCCTCTCGCCGCCATATGCGCGGCAGGGATGCTTCTGGATAATATAGGAGAGGAGAAGGCCGGTAAGGCGGTCGAGAGCTCGGTCATAAAGGTCGCGACGACGAAGCTGAAGAGCCTGGCCGCCGGTAAGATGGGATATTCCACACAAGAGGTCGGAGATATGGTGGCGGAGAATATATAAAATGTCACCATGTCACAACGTCACCATGTCACACGTAAAAGCTTTTACCGGTGACTTGGTGACATGGTGTCTTGGTGACTTTAAAAACGTGAGAATCTATGGCTAAGAGATATAATATTGCTGTCATGGGCGCTACAGGCGCCGTAGGGAATTGTTTCCTGAAGATACTTGAAGAGCGGAAGTTCCCCGTAAAGGGCCTTACACTTCTCGCCTCCGAGCGTTCCGAGGGGAAGCGGCTTAAGTTTGGCGGCAAACCCTACCCGGTCGAAGTGCTTACGCACGATTCTTTCAAGGGCATAGACATCGTGCTGGCAAGCGCCGGGGCGTCGAGGAGCCTGGAGTTTTTGCCGAGCGCCGTAAAGGCGGGCGCGGTATGCGTTGACAATTCGAGCGCTTTCAGGATGGACGAAGAGACACCGCTCGTAGTGCCGGAGGTGAACGGGCGCCGCATCAGGGAGAACAAGGGGATCATCGCCAACCCAAACTGTTCCACCATACAGATGGTGGTAGCGCTATGGCCTATACATAAGGCCGCGAAGATAAAGAGGATAGTGGTGACGACGTTCCAGTCCGTTTCCGGGGCCGGCCAGAAGAAGGTGATAGAACTGCGCGAACAGTCGAAACTATTCCTGGCGGATAAGAAGGTCATCCCCGCGGAATTCCCCCACAGGATCGCTTTCAACCTGATCCCCCAGATAGATATCTTCCTGGATAACGGGTATACAAAGGAAGAGATGAAGATGGTGAACGAAACCAGGAAGATCATGGAGGACCCGTCTATCCGGGTGAATGCAACCTGTGTGCGCGTACCGGTATTCTATGCCCATTCGGAGAGCGTCAATATAGAGACGGAAAGGCACATCACCCCGGATGAGGTGAGGAAGCTCCTGTCGGGCGCTCCGGGCGTCGTAATGATGGACGACCCGTCGAAGGGTCTGTATCCCATGCCTATCCATGCCGAGGGAGAGGACGGGACCTTCGTGGGCCGTGTCAGGCAGGATGAGTCGGTAAAGAACGGTATATCCATGTGGGTCGTGAGCGACAATATCCGCAAGGGCGCCGCTTTGAACGCAATCCAGATCGCAGAAGAGCTCATAAAATAATCGTACAGGAGGCAGTTTATGAAAAAGATGATATGCGCGGTCATTTTGTCTCTGGTATGTGCCGGGAGCATCTACGCGGCAACCGATATAGAGGAGCCGGATTACGAAGAGCTGGATAAACTGCACACGAAGATAGTCCGTATGAAGCGGGAGATGGACCGGCTCATGAAAGATGTGATGTCGACTTATCAGGAGACGTCCGCCTCCGGCTTCGGTTCCGAAGTCAGGGTCGATGTGATAGAGAACGACAAAGAGATGATCGTAAAGGCGGACCTGCCCGGCATGGAAAAGGACAGGATAGACGTGACGCTTGAGAAGAGCAGGGTCCTGAAACTGGCGGGGATGAGAGAGGTCATGAAGAGCCAGGCGGCACCCGGCATGGTCAAGCAGGAAAGGTCGCTCGGCAAATTCGAGCGCATAATAGAATTGCCCGCGGAAGGCATGAATGAGGGCATAAAGGCGTCGTATAAGGACGGCGTGCTGGAGATAGTCATACCGAAAAAGGAACCGTCCAGAGATAAGGCCGTAAAGATAAACGTTATATAACCAAAAGAGACCAGAAGGGTATACGATATGAAGGCATCAGAGCTGAAGAAGGGGATGATAGTAAAAGACGGAGGGGAATTCTATGTGGTCATCGATATAGAACACAGGACTCCGGGAAACCTGAGGGCCATTTACCAGACTACGCTTAAGAATCTGCTGAACGGAAAGATGCTCAACAGGCGTTACAGTCCGGCCGATACGGTCGAGAAAGCGGATCTCGAATCGAAGAAGATGCAGTACCTCTTTCAGGACCATTCAGGGTTCCATTTCATGGATATGGAGACGTATGAGACGATCGTCTTCAGCGCCGATATGGTGGACCAGACGAAAGATTACCTGAAAGAGAACCAGGAAGCGGAGGTGCTTTATTATGAGCACCGCCCGATCACGATAGAACTTCCGGTAAGCGTCAAACTAAAGGTGACGGAGTCGGCGCCGGGGATACGCGGCGACACATCCGGCAAGACGGTGAAGCCGGCAAAGCTTGAGACCGGGCTCGTCGTGAACGTCCCGTTATTCATAGAGGAAGGCGAGGTAGTGATAGTCGATACAAGGACCGGCGAGTATCTGGGCAGGGCATGATCCGTCGTAACATCAGGAGGGTGTATGGATAAACGTTATCTGGTCGTTGTTGCAGCAGTTCTTTTATTCGTCTCCTTTTCAGCTACGGCCGGCGCAGAGGAACAGAAGCAGGAGGAGACGATCGCGCCGAAGAAGGTAGAGGTCGATTCCAACTATGACGGCAAGGCGGACCGCGTGGAGATGTACAGCGCATCCGGCCAGATCGAACGCGTAGAGTCGGACAATAACGGCGACGGCGCCACGGACGAGTGGATCGTATACGACGGGAAAGGAAAGCCCGTCAAGAGGGAAAGAGATACTAACGGTGACGGAAAACCGGATATATGGATGGAGTACTAGAAGAAGGTAAAATATGGGCACATTGAAGACACGGTCTCTCGAAGAGATAGAAAAAAAGATGGAAGGCATGGACGAGGATTCCATGCGTTACCGGGTGCTTAACAGCGCCAAGAATTTCAAGACGTCATGGGTCGAACTGGGGCAATCCCTGTACTCTGTCTGGAAGGACAAGCTGTACAGGCCGTGGGGGTTCCTCAAATTCGATGCCTATGCCTCCAAAGAGATCGGCATCAGGAAAGAGACGGCCCTGAAGCTTCTCAAGTCGTACTATTTCCTGGAGAAGGAAGAGCCGCGGCTCCTGGACAGGGGTTATTCCGATACCCGCGATCCGGCGTCCCTTCCCACTTACGAGGCCGTAAATGTACTGCGCCTTGCGAACGACAAAAAGGCGCTCGACGGGCCGGATTATTTCCGGCTCAAAAAAGATGTCCTGGAGAAGGGGCGCGACGCGCGCGAGATAAAGAAGGACCTCACCGCCCTCATGAGGCAGCGCGAGGAGCTTGAGCCGGAAGAGGCGAGAGAGAAGAAGAGGATCGCGACGCTGAGGAGGCTCCTTACGAACCTCAAGACGATAAAGAAAGAGATCGAGATGACCAGGATGCTCCCTTCGAGCGTCGTGAAAGAGACGGCCAGCCTGATAGCCAGGATAGAGTCGGAAATAGAGTGATGCGCAGGCGCCGGCGGAATGTCAGGCTCACCATCCAGTATGAAGGCACCGCGTACGCCGGATGGCAGTTCCAGACCAACGCCACATCGATACAGGAGATGGTGGAGAGCGCCTTAAGGTCCACCCTGGGAGAGCACGTCAAGGTGACCGCCTCCGGCAGGACAGACGCCGGCGTTCATGCCCTTGCGCAGGCGGCGAACTTCAGGACGCGCTCGCGCCTGCCTCTCGCCAATATCCAAAAAGCCCTCAACAGCAGACTGCCCAAAGATATAGTCATATCCCGCATCGAAGAGGCAGGGCCGTCATTCGACTCCCAACACGACGCGAGGTACAAGCTCTACAGGTATACCATAGTCAACAATGATTTCACAAGCCCGTTCCTGAGGCGTTTCGCGTCGAGGTGCTTCCATAAACTGGACACGGCCGTCATGAGACGGGAGGCGAAACTGCTGGTGGGAAGGCACGACTTCAGATCGTTCCAGGCGGTCGACGGCCAGGAGAGGAAAACGATAAAGACCGTCCGCTCTATAAAAATAAAAAGGTCGGGCGATGTGATAACGGTAGATATCGAAGCGGACGGTTTCCTTTACAATATGGCGAGGACCATCGTCGGAACGCTGATCGAAGTGGGGCGGGGGAAATTGGAGCCCGGCAGCGTAAAAGAGATGCTGCGGAAACGGGACAGGCGGTGCTGCGGCCCTACCGCTCCGGCAAAAGGGCTGTGCCTTATTAAGGTGACGTATTAAAATGGATAAAGAATACGGTACGATCGTCTTCGACCTGGGGAATACGCTTATAAGGTTCGACCATAATATATCGGCCGGGAAGATAGCGAACCTCTGCAGGCGGGAATCCAAAAAGATATATGACACATTTTTTGATTCCGGGATGACCAGGGCTTTTGAGAAGGGCGAGATATCTCCGAGAGAGTTCTATGAAAGGGCAAGATCGGCGCTGGGCTTCCATCTGCCGTATAAGGACTTTGTCGCCATATGGAACGACATATTCTGGGAAGATGAAGGGTGTTGTAAATTGGCGCGGAGATTGAAAGAGAACCACAGATTGTTTCTCCTATCAAATATCAACAGGCTCCACTTTGAGTATATAAATAAGAAGTTCGATATCATAAAGATATTCGATGAAGTGATACTTTCGTTCCTGGTGGGAGCGATAAAACCGGATAAGGCGATATTCGACGATGTGATCAGGCGCGCGGGGGGCGACAGGTCGTCGCTATTGTACATAGATGACCGCGAAGACCTGATAAAAGAGGCCAGGATCCTGGGTATTGACTCCATCCGTTATGAGGGGGCGGATAAGCTGTCCGCGTCATTGGCCGAAAAAGGGTTATTATAAAAAGTGTTGACAGAAATAGGCCATTGTGTTATTATTATGCGCCTCTGATTTGGGAGGTTTTTTTATTCTTAAAGAGGGTTTTCTATCATGAAGACATATATTGCGAAGGAAAAAGATATCCATAGGATATGGCACATCGTAGACGCCAAGGACAGGGTCCTGGGCCGGCTGGCAGCCAGGGTGGCCACCGTCCTTATGGGTAAAGACAAGGCGATATACTCGCCTCACCAGGATGTGGGCGACGAGGTCATCGTAATAAACGCCGCCAAGGTGAAGGTCACGGGAAATAAGCTTAAGGAAAAGACGTATAAACGGTATTCGGCCTACCCGGGCGGGTTGAACGAAGAGACGCTTGAGAAGATGATGAAGAAGAAGCCCGACTATGTGATACGCCACGCCGTGAAGGGGATGCTCCCCAAGAGCAAGCTGGGGGCCAGACTGCTTAAGAAATTACGGGTATACCCGGCCGAGACGCATCCGCACCAGGCGCAGAAACCTAAAGAGATGAAATTAGATTAAAGGGGATGACAGTAAGATGGAAAGCAAACAGCAGCACTTCGCGACAGGGAGAAGGAAGGAATCGATAGCCAGGGTCAGGATCATGCCCGGTGCCGGCAAGATAACCGTCAACGACAGGCCTTTCAACGAATATTTTGCGAGAGAGAGCCACCGTCTTATCATAATGCAGCCCATCGAGATGACGAAATTGAACGATAAGATAGATGTGATAGCCAACGTTAACGGCGGAGGCGCGAGCGGCCAGGCCGGCGCGGTCAGGCACGGCATAGCCAGGGCCATCACCGTGATGGATGCTACCCTGAGGGCAGTGCTGAAAAAGGGCGGTTTCCTCACCCGCGACTCCAGGATGCGCGAGCGCAAAAAGTACGGCAGAAAGAGGGCCAGGAGGAGATTCCAGTACACTAAGAGGTAAACTGAAGATCGAAGCAACCTTTAAAAACCTATCTGGTCAACTCCCGACGATATTTTAGTTGACACGATAGGTTTTTTAATTTAATATAAACATAGTTCCCGTCGGGATTATGGACCAACTCCGACGGGAAAAATTGAAAAGGAGAGCGTTATGCTTAAAGTCGGTATCGTCGGAGCGACGGGATACGCCGGCGAAGAGGTCGCTAAGATCCTGGTAGGGCACAAAGAGGTCAAGATAACGGAGCTATCCGCCATCATAGATAAAGAGGAGCTCTTTTCGTCATTATTCCCTGTCTTCAGGGGCCGGTTGGACCTTATCTGCAAAAAGCCGGATGCGGAGAAGATGGCCGGCAACATCGATCTCGTCTTTCTGGCCCTGCCTCACAGGGTCTCGATGGAAGTGGCCCCGGTATTCCTTAAGGCGGGAAAGACGGTTATAGACCTGAGCGCGGATTACCGGCTCGCCCCCGATGTCTATAAGGTATGGTATGGTTCGGAACACAAGGACAGGGCGAACCTGCCCGGGGCGGTGTACGGCCTGCCGGAGCTGTACTACGACAACATTAAAAGAGCGAAGCTGCTGGCGAACCCGGGATGTTACCCCACCAGCGCGATACTGGGCGTCGCGCCCATGCTGGCCGGTAAGCATATAGATACGGAACGGATAATAATCGATTCCAAGAGCGGCGTGACAGGTGCGGGCAGAAGGCCCGATCTTGCGCTGGCGTTCAGCGAGGTGAATGAAAATCTTAAGGCATATAAGGTGAACGAACATCAGCACAAACCGGAGATAAACAGGATACTCTCCGAGGTCGCAGGCGGCGGCATAGACGTGATCTTTACCCCGCATCTTGTGCCCATGAACAGGGGCATACTGTCGACCATATATATGAAGCTCAAGAAAAATATCGATACCGGGAAGGCGCTCGAGATATACAGGAGTTTCTATAAGGGTAAGCCGTTCGTGAAGATCTCTGACGAAGGAAAGCTTCCCCAGATAAGAGATGTGGTCTTGACTAACTACTGCGCCATCGGCGTCAAGGCCATGGGAGATGTCCTCATAGCGGTCTCATGCATCGACAATCTCCTGAAAGGCGCAGCCGGACAGGCGGTGCAGAACATGAACATCATGTGCGGGTTCGGCGAGACGGAAGGGTTGTTGTAGTTAGGAGTTAGGAGTTGGGAGTTAGGAGTCAAAGAAAAAATGAAACAGATAAAAGGCGGGGTGACGACGGCGAAGGGATTCCTGGCGAGCGGGGTGAAGGCCGGGATAAAGAGGTCCGGCAAACCCGACCTGGCGCTACTTTATTCGGAGGTGCCGGCGGTCGCGGCGGCGGCATTCACCACCAATAGATTCAAGGCATCGCCGGTGAAGGTGAGCATGGCCCACATGAGGAGCAAGACCCACCAGGCGGTCATCGTGAACAGCGGGAACGCCAACTGCGCGAACGGGAAGACGGGCGACAGGGACGCCATCATGATGGCATCGTTTGCGGCGACGGCCCTTGCCCTGAGGAAAGAGGAAGTCCTCGTGGCATCTACCGGGATCATCGGAAGACCGCTTCCGGTCATCAATATAAAGGAGCATACGCCAGATCTCATAGGAGGGCTTTCGGCGGCAGGCGGCTCGGATTTCGCAAAAGCGATAATGACGACGGATACCGTCAAGAAAGAGGCGGCGGTAAGGGTGCGGATAGGAGGCTCAACGGTAACCATAGGAGGCGCCTCCAAAGGTGTCGGGATGATATATCCGGGCCTTTCGACGAAGAACCACGCGACGATGTTATGCTTTGTAACCACGGACGCCGCTATAACAAAGCCGATGCTCTATGCGGCGCTTGATGAAGCGGCGGCGGGATCGTTCAATATGATATCCGTTGACGGAGATATGAGCACGAACGATACCTGTTTTATCATGGCTAACGGGATGGCCGGGAACGGCAGGGTATCTTCCCGGGGCAAAGATTACAGGAAATTTTCGGAGGCGCTCGGTCTTTTGACAGGAGAGCTGGCCAGGAAGATGGTACGGGACGGGGAAGGCGCGACGAAGCTGGTGGAGATAGAGGTATCGGGCGCAGGGAGCGTCGAAGATGCCAGGGTCGTGGCCCGGAAGATATCGACCTCCAATCTCCTCAAGTGCTGCATCTACGGGGAAGACCCGAACTGGGGCAGGGTCGCCTCAGCCGCCGGAGCGAGCGGTGTATGGTTCGACCCGGATAAGGTGAGCATATATCTGGGAGGCGTAAAGGCCCTGTCGAAGGGGGCCATCGCCAGAGGTTACGATAAGGAAAGGGCGCGGAGACATTTTAAAGAGGACGATATCCATATACGGGTGGAACTGGGCAGCGGAAGATGCGGCGCTAAGGCATGGACCTGCGATTTCTCGGAGGAATATGTGAAGATAAACGCGGAGTACTCCACGTGAAAGAGGCGATAAAGAAGAGCGAGGTGTTGATAGAAGCGCTTCCGTATATAAAGAAGTTCTTCGAAAAGGTCATAGTCATAAAATACGGCGGAGCGGCGGTAGACGAGAAGGGGATAGAACGGAGCGTCCTGGAGGATATCGTCTTCATGAATTACGCCGGGATGAGGCCGATACTTGTCCACGGCGGCGGCCCCCTCATATCCAGGATGATGAAGAAGTCCGGCGTCGAACCGAAGTTCGTAGGCGGCAGGAGGGTGACCGATAGCGCCACAATAAATATCATAGACAGGGCGCTCCATCTCATAAACAGGAACATAGTAAAGACATTGCGCGAGATAGGCACCAAGGCGTTCGGGTTGAGCGGGAAAGAGAATAACCTCATACGCGTGAAGAAGATGAAGGGCCCGCATGACCTCGGTTTCGTCGGTGAAGTGACGTCGGTCGATACGACGGTCATAAAGCAGCTTATCGAGGACGATATAATACCGGTCGTCTATCCGCTCGGCACAGGCAGGGACAGAAAGGTGTACAACGTGAACGCGGATGATGTAGCGAGCGAGATCGCCATCGCCCTTAATGCGGAGAAGTTCGTCCTCCTTACTAACGTCAGGGGGATCATGAAGGATAAGGATGACCCCGGGACGCTGTATCATACGCTTAAGGTGGCCGGGGTGAAGTCGCTTATAAGGAAGGGTGTGATAGCCGCCGGGATGATACCGAAGGCGCAATCATGCATGAGCGCTATCGCCGGAGGCGTCAAGAAGGCGCACATACTGGATGCGGCCCTGCCGCATGCGCTGCTTCTCGAAATATTCACCGATCGCGGGATCGGGACTGAGATAGTCAAATAAGGAGGAATTATGTGCTCCACATGCGGATGCGGGAAGAAGAAACCTAAGAAATAGTAAAGGATAAAAGATGAATAAGACGGCGAAGGTCGTTCATGTGTACGACAAGTACATCATGGACACATACAAGAGGGTGCCTTTGTGTCTCGAGAAGGCAAAGGGCGCCAGGGTCTGGGATATCGACGGGAGAGAGTACCTCGACTTCTTCCCGGGTTGGGCAGTATCGGGCACAGGCCATTGCCATCCGAAAGTCGTCAAGGCGATAGAGGGCCAGGCGAAGAAGATCCTGCACGTCTCCAATAACTATTATAGCGGGATGCAGGCGAAGCTTGCCGAGGCGATAATAAAGAATTCGTTCCCCGGGAAGGTCTTCTTCGCGAATTCCGGGGCGGAGGCCAACGAGGCCGCGGTGAAGCTCGCGAGGAAGTACGGCCACGATAAGGGCAGGTTCGAGGTAATAACGATGACGAAGTCCTTCCACGGAAGGACGCTGGCCATGATAACCGCGACCGGGCAGGACAAGGTGAAGCACGGGTTTGAGCCGCTTCCGCAGGGCTTTATCCATATCCCGTTCAACGACCTTGAAGCGGTAGAACAGGCGATCACCGATAAGACGATAGCGATAATGCTTGAGCCGATACAGTGCGAAGGAGGCATCAACATCGCCGGGAAAGAGTATATCAGGGGTCTGAGAAAGATATGCGACGAAAGGGATATCATACTGATATTCGACGAAGTCCAGACAGGCATGGGGCGCACCGGTAAGATGTTCGCATACCAGAATTATGGTATCACGCCCGATGTGATGACGCTCGCGAAGGCCCTGGGAGGCGGCCTGCCCATAGGCGTATGCGTGGCCCGGAAGAAGTTCCAGGATGTATTGACTCCCGGGACGCATGCCTCTACGTTCGGCGGCTCGCCGATCGTCGCGGCAGCGGCGCTCGCGGTATTCGATGCCATAAAGAAAGAGCGACTGATACAGAACGCCAACGCCATGGGCGCTTATCTTAAGAAGCGGCTCCTGGCGTTGAAGTCCAAATACAGGGTAATAAAAGAAGTGAGGAACATGGCGCTGGTGGTAGGAGTAGAACTTCACGCAAAAGGCGACGATGTATACAAGGCCTGTCTTAAGGAAGGCCTCCTGATAAACAGCACGCAGGAGACCGTCTTGAGGATCATGCCGCCTATCACGGTGAAGAAGACGGAGATCGACAGGGCCATAGGCATACTGGACAGGGTATTCTCCCGGCTTTAAATGATGAAAGAAGGTGCGGTGTGAAGAAAGACCTGCTATCGATAAGCGATCTGACGGCAGAAGATATGCTGGGCATCCTGGAGTTGACGGCAAAGGTAAAGGCCGACAGGGCATCATATTCAGACGCCCTTAAAGGAAAGTGCATAGGCCTGATATTCCAGAAACCATCAAACAGGACAAGGGTCTCGTTCGAGATAGGCATGGTCCAACTGGGCGGTTACGCGATCTACCTTGGACCCAGCGAGATAGATATGGGGAAGCGGGAGGCGGTCAAGGATGTCGCATGCGTCCTCTCGCGGTATCTGGACGGGATGGTGGCCAGGACGTACAGACACCAGGACGTCCTGGACCTCGCAAGGCACGCAAGGGTGCCTGTGATCAACGGGTTGAGCGATATAGCGCACCCGTGCCAGGCCATAAGCGACATATTTACGGTAAAGGAGAAGTTCGGCACTTTCAAAGGGGTGCGGCTCGCTTACATAGGAGACGGGAACAACGTGCTCAATTCGCTTATGTGCGCCGCAGCCAAGGCCGGCCTGGAGATCGCGATAGCTACGCCGAAGGGATATGAACCGCCAAAACCGCTGGTGGATCGTGCCAGGAGGATGGCAAAAGAGTCCGGTTCATCGCTGGAATTGCACAACGATCCCGCCTCGGCGGTCAAAGGGGCCGACGTCGTCTACACGGACGTATGGGTGAGCATGGGGCAGGAGAAGGAGACGGCAAAACGGGCAAAGGCCTTTAAGGGTTTCCAGGTCAACGGCTCCCTTATAAAGAAGGCGAAGAAGGGGTGTCTCGTGATGCACTGCCTTCCCGCTCACAGGGGGGTCGAGATAACGGATGATGTGATCGATTCGAAGGGTTCGGTCGTATACGATCAGGCCGAGAACAGGATGCATGCGGAGAAGGCGATATTACTGAGCTTATTGGCATAGTAAGGGTCAAAAGGAGCTATTCATGGGTAAGAAAGTAGTATTAGCATATTCAGGCGGACTCGATACGTCGGTGATAATAAAGTGGCTTGCAAAGAAGGGCTACGAAGTCATCGCATATATGGCGGACGTGGGCCAGGAGTCGGACTTCGAGACGTATAAGAAGAGGGCCATTGCTACGGGGGCCGCGAAGGCGGTGGTGGAGGACCTGAAGAAAGAGTTCGTAGAGGACTTTGTCTTCAAGTCGCTGAAGGCCGATGCGGTATATGAGGGAGGGTATCTCCTGGCCACCGCGCTTTCCAGGCCGATCATAGCCAGGGGCCTGGTGAAGACGGCCGAAAGGGAGAAGGCCGGTTTTGTAGCGCACGGTTGTACGGGGAAGGGGAATGACCAGGTGCGATTTGAAGTATCCATAGGCGCGCTCAACCCGAAATTGAGCATCATGGCGCCGGTAAGGGAATGGGAATTGAAGACGAGGGAAGAAGAGATAGAGTATGCAAAGAAGAATAATATCCCCATTGACGCAACAAAGAAAAAGCCATACTCGCTTGATGTTAATCTTTGGGGAATATCGATTGAAAGTGGGAAGTTGGAAGATCCTTATTACGAGCCTGACGAAGATATATATCAACTTACGAAAGGAATAGATAAGGCGCCGGCGGAGCCTGCCTATGTGGAGGTGGATTTCAGGGGCGGCGTGCCGGTGAAGCTCGACGGTAAGACGATGGACGGGACCTCCCTGATACTGAAGCTCTCGAAGATGGCCGGTGAAAACGGCATCGGCAGGAGCGATATGATGGAGAACCGGCTCGTAGGCATAAAGTCGCGGGAGATATACGAAGCGCCGGCTGCATGGGCGCTCCTTACCGCCCACAGGGCCCTGGAAGGCCTGGTCCTCGACAGGGAGCTGCTGCATTTCAAGGACCAGGTGGCGCTAAAATACGCGGAGCTGGTATATTACGGGCTCTGGTATACGCCCTTAAAAGAGGCGCTCGATAAATTCATCGAGGATACTCAAAAGCATGTCAACGGCACGGTGCGGTTGAAACTCCATAAGGGGAATTGCGTCGTCGCCGGAAGAAAGTCACCGGACTCGCTGTATAAGAAAGAGCTGGCGACATACGAGAAGGGCGATAAGTTCGATCAGTCCCTGGCGAAAGGGTTCATCGAGTTATGGGGACTGCCGTATAAAGGATTATACGGAAAGAGGACATAGGTTGGGAGTTTGGAGTTAGGAGTTTGGGGTCAACGTAAGATAACGAGGTGCGTATGTCTAAGAAACTATGGGGTGGAAGATTTGCGAAGAAGACCGATCCTCTCGTAGAGAAGTTCTCGAGATCCATACAGTACGATCATAAGCTTGCCAGGTACGACGTCCTGGGTTCCATAGAACATGTGCGGATACTGAAGAGCTGCGGCATGATCACGCCGGCCGAGGCGTATAAGATGACCGGCGCCCTGAGCTCTATCCTGGAGGATATCGAGAACGGGGTCTTTAAGTTTGACCGCACGAATGAGGATGTGCATACGAACATACAGAACGCGCTCGGGAAGAAGGTAGGCGACCTGGCCCTTAAGCTTCATACGGCCAGATCGAGGAACGACCAGGTGGTCTTTGCCGCAAAGATGTATACCAAGGAAGCGCTCTCAAAGATAGGGATAGAGATAGCGGCCCTGGGCGTATCGCTTTGCTCTCTGGGCGACAAGTACAGGGGGCTCATAATACCCGGCTTCACGCATATGCAGCATGCCCAGCCGGTTTACCTTAAGAATTACCTGATGGCCTATATCAACATGACGAAGAGAGACGATAAAAGGCTGGAGCATATCTGCGATAATATAAAACCGACGATGGGCGCCGGCGCCATGGCGGGGACACCGATAAAGGCATCCTGCTACGGAAAGTTCGCCACCGCCAATTCGATAGATGCCGTAAGCGACAGGGATTTCGTCATAGAGACATTGAGCGCCCTTGCCATACTGGGGATGCATCTTTCGCGGCTTGCCGAAGATCTGATAATATGGGCTACGAAAGAGTTCGATTTCATAGAGATAGACGAGGCGTTCTGCACCGGCAGCTCGCTCATGCCGCAGAAGAAAAATCCTGACGCGCTCGAACTGATAAGAGGATCGGCGGGGAGGCTTTACGGGAACCTCGTCAGCGTCCTCGTTACCATGAAGGGGCTTCCCCTGTCCTACAACCGGGATATGCAGCTCGATAAGGAGCCGCTATTCGACTCCCTTGAGATAGTCTCCTCCGAATTGAAGATCGCCTCGCGTATCGTCAGGACGCTCAGGTTCAACGAAGAGAAGGTCGCCGGGCATCTCAGGGACGAATCCCTGTATGCTACGGATATCGTCTATTATCTTGTGGACCTCGGGGTCCCTTTTGCCAAAGCCCATACGCTGGTAGGTGAGCTTATAAAATATTCCATTTCGAGCGGGATCGATGTAAAGAAGATGCCTGAAGACCTGCTCAGGAAGAAGCTCTCTCCGAAAGTATCGAAGAGAGAGATCGTCAAAAGGTTTGACCCGGAATTTTCGGTCAGATCGAAGAGATCGATAAGGAGAAGCTGAAGAGGCGAAGCTTAAAACTGCCGATGCACGATTTTACTTTTAAAGATAACGAGCTCTATTGCGAAGGGGTGAAGGTCCGCGATATCTCCGAGAAGGTGTCGACGCCTTTCTGGCTGTACAGCCGGAAGACGCTCATAGACCATTACAGGAAGCTTAAGAACGCCTTCAGGCCCATAGGGCCCCTCATATGTTTCTCGGTCAAGTCAAATTCCAATATAGCCATACTGCGGGCACTGGTGAAGGCAGGCGCAGGCCTGGACATAGTGTCCGGCGGTGAGCTTTACAGGGCGCGCCTTGCGGGCGCCGACCCGCGTAAGATCGTGTACGCGGGCGTCGGAAAGAGGCCGGATGAGATAGAGGATGCGGTGCGGCTTGGCATACTCTTCTTCAATGTGGAGTCGGAAGAGGAGCTGGATGAGATACAGCGCGTCGCGCGCTCCCTGAATAAAAAGGTGAACGTGGCGATCAGGATAAATCCCGACGTGGTGCCAAAGACACATGTCTATATAACCACAGGCAAGGGTGAAACGAAATTCGGCCTCGATTTTGAGACGGTCCACAAGATATTCAATTCGCGGTGGCGATATCCCAACCTGAACATAAAGGGCGTCCATATACATATAGGTTCTCAAGTGCTGGATGCGCTCCCGTTCCAGAACGCGATAAAAAAGGTGCTCGAGTTCTTGGCCCGCTGCAAAATTTCCGTTGAATATATGAATATAGGAGGGGGGCTCGGCATAGTATATTCGCTGGAGCATCCCCAGACCGCAAAGAGTTTTGCCGAGAAGGTCCTGCCCATGCTTAAGAAGTCGGGGCTCAGGATAATCCTGGAGCCGGGAAGGTTCATCTCGGGGAATAGCGGTATACTGGTCACGAAAGTCCTGTACACAAAGCGTACGCCCAGGAAAAAGTTCATAATAGTCGACAGCGGCATGAGCGACCTCATCCGGCCCAGCCTCTACGAGGCCTACCACAAGATCGTCCCTGTGAGCGTCAACGAATACAGCTCAGGGGAAGCCGAGAAGGTGGACGTCGTCGGCCCGATATGCGAGAGCGGTGATTTCCTGGGGAAAGAGCGGCATCTTCCGCTTATCAGGAGGGGAGACCTCCTCGCGGTCATGGGCGCCGGCGCCTACGGGTTCACGATGTCCAGCAACTACAATTCGAGGCCCAGGGCAGTCGAAGTGCTGGTCACGGGGAAAAGGTTCCATGTCATAAGGCGGCGCGAAGAGTATAAGGATCTCGTCCGCGGGGAACATATACCGAAGGAGTTGAAATGATAAGGGCCGTTCTTCTTCCGGTTGTAGCCATAGCGGCCGTCTTTTCGGTCACTTGTGCCGCAGAGGATATCCCCTTATCGGCCGAGGAAGGGAGACCGTCCCCTGGCAGGTCGGAGTTCGCGTCTCTTTCTACTGAAGAGCTCGAGAAGAGGCTGGACGCCGCTAAGTCAGAGATGGTCGACCTCAAGGCGGAGAACGATTATCTTAAGACAGAACCGCCTGATGTAATGATCAACGTAGGGATGATAGAGGAGACCGGGTTCGCAATAGACGGCCGTGTCAGGTCGGACCTGCTGAACCCTCAAGCTGATGCGCGGATAAAAGGGAGGATGAAGGAACTGCGCCATATGGAGAGGGAGATAACGGCGGAGCTTGACAGGCGGTATATGGCCCCCACGGCCCCCGTAAAGGATGCTCAATGAAGACGATCGGGTTCACTAAGGCCGTTGCTACGGGCAATGACTTTATAATAATAGATAATAGGGTATCGGGTATAGGGCATAGGGTATCGGACCTGGCGAAGAAGTTGTGCGACAGGAGGTGGTCCGTCGGCGCAGATGGTCTGCTCCTGGTGGAGCGCTCTAAAAAGGCCGATTTTAAGATGCGCATATTCAACCCGGACGGATCCGAGGCCGAGATGTGCGGCAACGGTTCGCGGTGCATAGCGCTTTATGCCGCTACGAAGAAGATAGCGGGGACGGAGATGGGCATAGAGACGCTGGCAGGGGTATTAAAGGCGTATGTAAAGAAGGATACGGTCAAGGTAAGGTTGTCGGACCCTAAAGATATAAAATGGAATCTGTGCCTGACGATACACGAATGCCCCTACCAGGTCAATTTCGTGAATACGGGGGTTCCTCATGCCGTGCATTTTGTCAAAGATGCGGACGGGGTCGATGTAAAGAGCCTTGGTTCCGATATGAGATATCATAAAGAGTTCTCTCCCTACGGATCGAATGTCGATTTCGTCGAGATAGTCCGCGGGAACAGGATAAAGGTGAGGACATACGAGAGGGGCGTAGAGGATGAAACGCTTGCCTGCGGTACGGGGGCGGTGGCAAGCGCGATCATATCGGCGGAGGCCGAGAAGATATCCTCGCCTGTCATCGTCGAGACGAAGAGCGGAGAGAGATTGAACGTCTATTTTGAGATAGTGGAAAGGGTTTTCACGAACGTCTACCTGGAAGGCAGGGCTCAGCTGGTATATGAAGGGAAGATAAAGATATGAAAAACAACAGAAACGTCTTCAGGGGTTCCATGGTGGCGCTCGTTACGCCTTTCCGGGGCGGAAAGATAGACGAAAAGGCGCTGGGAAAGCTGGTCGAATTCCATATAAAGAACGGTACCACGGCGCTCGTCCCGTGCGGCACGACCGGGGAGTCGGCCACGCTTTCGTATGACGAACATGACAGGGTCATAGAGCTTACGATAAAATTCGCCCGCGGCAGGATCCCCGTCATAGCCGGCACGGGTTCCAACTCTACCGAGGAAGCGATCATGCTTACAAGACACGCCGAGAAGGCCGGCGCCGACGCCTCCCTTCAGGTGAGCCCGTATTACAACAGGCCTACCCAGAAGGGGCTCTACCTCCATTTCAAGGCGGTAGCGGAGGCGGTCAATATCCCGATAATACTTTATAACATCGCTTCGCGCACCGGGGTGAACATCGAACCGGAGACGATGGCGCGCCTTGCCGAGGTCAAAAATATAGCGGGGGTGAAGGAAGCGAGCGGGAGCCTTGAGCAGATGTCCAGGATAAGGAAGCTTTGTCCCGGGGAGTTCCTGCTGATATCCGGAGATGATGCTCTCACGCTCCCCGTAATGTCGATAGGCGGAGTGGGGATAATATCCGTCGTATCGAATATAATCCCGCGTGATGTGGCACAGATGTGCGGCGCGTACGAAAAGGGCGACACCGGAGAGGCCGAGGCCCTCCATTATAAGATGCTGCCGCTTGTAAAGGCGATGTTCATCGAGACGAACCCCATACCCGTCAAGACGGCGATGGGGCTGATGAAGATGATAGATCCCGAGATGCGCCTTCCGCTATGCGAGATGCTCCCGGAGAACAGGGAGAAACTGGTCAGGGAGTTGAAAGCGTACAGGCTGATATAGAAGAGGAGCTTAACGTGATAAAGATATGCGTGAGCGGCGCGAAGGGAAAGATGGGTTCGAGGATCGTAGAACTTGCCAGGGACGATGATGCTTTCGAGGTCGCCGGAGAATTCGACATCGGGGACGAGCCGGAGCCGATGATAGAACTGTGTGATTGTCTGGTAGAGTTCACCGCCCCGGACGCTACGATAGAGCACCTGGAATTATGTAAAAAACATAAGAAGGCTATCGTCATTGGGACTACCGGGCTTTCCGAAGAGCAAAAGGCAAAGATAGAAGAGGCAGCCGCAAAGATACCGGTCGTCTTTTCGCCGAATATGTCCATAGGCGTCAATCTCCTCTTCAAGATGGTGCGCGATGCCTCAAGGATACTGGGCCCGGATTACAGCGTAGAGATAATAGAAGCCCATCATGCCCAGAAGAAGGATGCGCCCAGCGGGACTGCGAAGGAGATGGCGAAGATCGTAAAAGAGGAGAAGGGCGATGTCAAAGTGCCGATAGAATCGGTACGCGAGGGCGATATCGTAGGAGAGCACACGATCACATTCGACAGCCCCTTCGATGTGATAGAGATCACCCATAGCGCCAAGACGCGCGATATACTCGTGAAAGGGGCGCTGGCAGCGGTTAAGTTCGTCGTCACGAAAGGTCACGGGTTGTTCACTATGAAGGAAGTGCTGGGGCTTTGAAAATTTTCATTGAAAGGCGGATATGATCCGAATTGAGAAATCAGAGCGGTTGAAGAAGCTGCCGCCGTATCTATTCGTCGAGATAGATAAGGCGAAGAAGAAGGCGCGGGATGAGGGGCGTGACGTTATCGACCTCGGCATCGGCGACCCGGACATCCCGACGCCCAGGTTCATCATAGACGCGCTCCAAAAGGCGGCGCGCGACCCAAGGACGCACCGCTATGCCCTGGACCAGGGTATGCCGGAGTTCCGGCAGGCGGTCGCAAATTGGTACAGGAAGCGGTTCGGCGTATCTATGGACATAGAACGCGAGATACATCCGTTGATAGGCTCTAAAGAGGGCATAGCGCATATACCGCTTGCCTTCGTAAACCCCGGCGACACGGTCCTCGTGCCCGATCCCTGTTACCCCCCGTACCGGTCGGGGACGATATTCGCAGGCGGCGATGTCGTTCCGATGCCGCTCGAAGAGAAGAACGATTTCCTCCCGGACCTGAAGGCCGTCAACCATCACATCCTCAACAGGGTCAGGATGCTATTCATAAATTATCCCAATAACCCGACGGCAGCCGTGTGCGATAAGGCCTTCCTGAAAGAGGTCGTCGGTTTCGCGTTGAAGCATAATATAATCGTCTGCCACGACGCCGCGTACTCGGAGATCGCCTTCGACGGTTTCCGTCCTCCGAGCATATTTGAGATCGACGGCGCCAGGGAAGTGGCCGTAGAATTCCATTCGCTCTCGAAAACGTTCAATATGACCGGCTGGCGGATAGGTTTCGCGTGCGGCAATCCGCAGCTTATCGAGGGACTGGCGAAGGTAAAGGCGAACATAGATTCCGGCGTATTCTCCGCGATACAGATGGCAGGTATCGCGGCCCTGAATAATTACGACAGGCATATCAATTCCGTCATAAAGATATACGAAGAGAGACGGGATATACTCGTTGACGGGCTCAACGGCATAGGCTGGAATGTCAGGAAGCCGAAGGCCACTTTCTACGTATGGGCCAAGGTCCTGCCGCGCTACACATCGGCTACCCTTGCGCAGGCGCTTCTGGAGAAGGCCGATATCGTCGCCACTCCGGGCAACGGTTTCGGCGCACACGGCGAAGGGTATATCAGGATGGTCGTCACCGTAGACAAGAGGCGCATAAAAGAGGCGGTCGAACGGATCAAAAAGAGGCTTCTCTAGAATGGTACTCTGCTACATAGGCATCGGCTCGAACCTGGGTGACAGGCGCAGGCATATCGATACCGCTATAGAGGAATTGCGGAAAGACCGCGAGATAAAGGTGAAGCGCGTATCGTCAATATACGAGACGGACCCTATAAGCGATATCCCGCAGGGGAGATTCCTGAACGGTGTCCTCGAGATAGAGACGGACCTCGCGCCCATGGAGCTGCTCGGGAGGCTTAACGCTATCGAAAAGGGACTTGGCCGCACAAGGAGCGTCAGGAACGGCCCCAGGACGATCGACCTGGACATACTGTATTACGGAGACGAGAAGGTATATATGCGCAGTCTGATAATACCCCACCCGAAGATCCGGGAGAGGGATTTTGTGCTTAAGGGGCTGCGGGAGCTGGGTAAGACAAGATGAAGACAGTCAACAGCGTCTCAAGGATGATGACCCTTTCCAAGATGATGAGGAAGGAAGGCAAGTCCGTCGGATTTGTACCGACGATGGGGTATCTGCATGAAGGGCACCTCAGCCTGGCAAAGACCGCCCGCAAGCACACCGATATAGTGGTGATGAGCATATTCGTAAATCCGGCGCAATTCGGCCCGGGCGAAGATTTTGACAGATACCCGCGCGATCTCAAGCGCGACGAAGAGCTTGCGGGGAGCGCCGGCGTGGATATCCTGTTTTACCCGTCGGTGAAGGAGATGTACCCCGCAGGATACGCGACTTATGTCACCGTAGAGAGGTTGAGCGAAAAACTTTGCGGCGGTTTACGGCCGGGCCACTTCAAGGGAGTGGCCACGGTCGTTACAAAATTATTCGGCATAATAAAGCCGGATATCGCATACTTCGGCCAAAAAGACGCCCAGCAGGCCATGATCATCAAAAAGATGGCAGATGACCTGAATATGGGCGTCGAAGTGAAGGTCCTGCCCACTATAAGGGAGAAAGACGGTCTTGCGATGAGCTCCAGGAACGTCTACCTTTCGGAGGGCGAGCGGAAGGACGCGGGCGTATTGTACGAATCGCTCCGGAAGGCGGAAGGTCTTATAAAGGAAGGCGAAAGGGACGCGAAGAAGATATCCGGGACGATACGGGACATGATAATGGCAAGACCGGGAGTGAAGATAGATTACGTGGCTATTGTGGACGCGAAAGAGTTTAACGAGGTCAGGACGATATCGGGTGAAACGCTTATTGCCCTCGCCGTCTTCGTCGGAACAACGCGGCTTATCGACAACATCATCATAAAAGGGTGAAGAGCATGGTATATACTAAAAATGACGATCTGAAATACAACGAAACGCTGAAGAAGAAGATAGCGCAGCTCAAGAAGAAACGGAACGCCGTCATCATAGCCCATAATTACCAGCGCGACGAGATACAGGAGATCGCCGATATAAGCGGCGACAGCCTCGCCTTGTCGCAGGCAGCGGTGCGTACGGACGCGGACGTCATCGTCTTCTGCGGGGTCCGGTTCATGGCAGAGAGCGCATCCATCCTGAACCCGGATAAGAAGGTCCTCCTGCCGGTCCAGGAGGCCGGATGTCCCCTGGCCGATATGATAACGCCGGAGAAACTGCGCGCCAAGAAGAGGGAGCACCCGTCTGCCGCCGTCGTCTGTTACGTGAATTCAAGCGCTGAGGTTAAGGCGGAGAGCGACATAGCATGTACTTCGAGCAACGCCATCGAAGTGGTGAGGTCGCTGACGGAACGGCAGGTCATATTCGTGCCGGATAAGAACCTGGGGAGGTATGTCCAGACGCAGGTCCCGGAAAAAGAGATAATACTCTGGGACGGGTTCTGCCCGACCCATATACGTGTCCAGGAAGAGGATATCGTAAATACCAAGAAGCGTTACCCCAAAGCGGAGGTTATAGCGCATCCGGAATGCAACCCGGAGGTCCTCGCGCTCTCGGACCATATATGTTCTACCGGAGGGATGTTCAAATACGTTAAGGCATCGAAGACGGAAGAGTTCGTCATAGCCACTGAATCCGGGATGTTGTACAAACTGCAGAAGGACAACCCCGGGAAGAGATTTTACCTGCCTACGCAGAACCTCGTCTGCGCCAACATGAAACTCATTACGCTCGGTTGGGTGGCCCACAGCCTCGAGATGCTCGTCTATGAAGTGAGGGTATCCGACGAGGTAAGGGATAAGGCAAAGAAGGCGCTCGATCGTATGCTCAAGGTGACGGGGGAGAAGAAGGAAGCGGCGTTGGCGGGGTATTGATGAAAAGTCCACAGTCCACAGTCCATGGTCCACGGTCCAAGCCCAAAATCGGAATCATCGGGTGCGGGACGATAGGAAGCGAGATAGCGAAGGCCTGCCTGTTGAGATTGAATGGTGCCATTGAGCTTACCGCCATATGCGATATAGACCGGGAGAAGGCGAGCGCCCTGCAAAAAACCCTGGGCGGAAAGGTGGCCATCTTGGGGATAGACGGGCTCATTGAAAAGGTCGATGTGGTCGTAGAGGCCGCCAGCGCCAAAATTTCAGGGGAGATCCTCGAAAAGGCTGTCCGCTCGGAGAAGGACCTCCTGGTAATGAGCGTGGGCGGACTTATAGGGAGAGAGCCGTTGCTGAAAGAAGCCGCAAAGAAAGGGGTCCGCCTCTACATACCCTCGGGTGCCATATGCGGTATAGACGGCCTGAAGTCCGCCTCCGTCGGAAAGATAGATTCGGTACGCCTCACTACGAGGAAACCGCTTAAAGGCCTGGCCGGGGCGCCTTACCTGAAAGAGAAAGGCATAGAGATCGATTCCATAAAGGAAGAGACGGTCATCTTTGAAGGGAATGCAAAAGATGCTATAAGGTGGTTCCCGCAGAATGTCAACGTATCGGCCGTATTGAGCCTCGCCGGACTAGGCGCGGAAAAGACCGAAGTCAGGATAGTGACGTCTCCGGATTACACGAAGAACATACACGAGGTAGAGATAAGAGGGTCCTGCGGGGTCATCAGGACGGTGACCGAGAATGTGCCTTCGGCGGCAAACCCGAAGACGAGCGCGCTCGCTATCCTGTCGGCCATAGCGACACTCGAAGGCATAACGAAGAACATCAGGATAGGGACATGAGGCCGCTCACGCGGACCGGTAATTACATATCGACCAGGATAGGGAGGGCGATAGCCGACTATAAGCTGGTGGAGGATAAGGACAGGATCCTCGTGGCCGTATCGGGAGGGAAAGACAGCCTTTCCCTGTTGAAATTGCTTAACGAGAGAAAGAAGTGGGCGCCGGTAAGCTACGAACTCATAGCTATGCACGTAGAGACGGATCACCGGTGCAAGGGGTGCGCCCATACGGGGCGGTTGAAGAAGTTCTTTAAAGATATGGGTGTACAGTACCATTTCGAAAAGATAAAGATACTGGATAAAGATACTAAGACGACATCATGTTTCTGGTGCTCCTGGAACAGGAGGAAGGCACTCTTCATGGCGGCTGACAGGTTAGGCTGCAATAAGGTGGCGCTGGGCCACCATGCGGATGACATAATAGAAACGCTCTTTCTCAATATATTCTACCATGGTGAATTCTCGGCGATGAACCCCAGGCAGGAGCTCTTCGGGGGGCGTCTTACCATAATACGCCCTTTATGCTACGTGGAGGAGAACGCCATGCGCAAATTTGCCAGGGAGAGCGATTTCCCGCCGCAGACGTGCGCCTGCCCGAATTCGCAGGTCTCGAAGCGCCGCGCTGTCAAAAAGATGATAAGCGAGATCGAGAAGGACTGCGAATATGTAAAGAAGAACATATTCAGGAGCATCACGCGTATAAATAAAGAGTATACACAGATCAAAGGGTCTGTGGATGATTATGATTAAAAATCAAATGACGGAAGGGGGTGAATCATAATGGCGGAGAAAGTCGCAAAGGTAGGTATAAAGCGCAAAAAGGGATATCTCTATTACGTCGATAAGAAGGGCAACGTAGTTGAGACGAAGATGGCGAGAGGTAAATCCAAGGGCGGCGGCGGTAAGGTCATCGCGCGTCCGGGCGTGAAGAAGGTAAAAGGTTACCTCTACTTCATCGACAAAAAGGGAGATGTCGGCAGGGCGAAGATGAGAAGGGGCGGGAGGAAGTAACCGCTTCCTGGTATAACAGTAGCAAGAGGACAGGGTAAGCGTTTTGCGCTTATTCTGTCCTCTTGTGTTATTTTTACATATATGCTAATATTACCCTAATACCATAATATATATGAACGAACGGGATGTTATATTCATAAAAGGCGCGCGGGAACATAACCTGAAGGGTCTCGACCTGGAGATACCCCGCAGGAAACTCGTAGTCGTCACGGGCCTCTCCGGCTCCGGGAAGTCGTCGCTTGCATTCGACACCATCTACGCCGAAGGGCAGCGCAGGTATGTGGAGAGCCTCTCCAGTTATGCCAGGCAGTTCCTCGAACAGCTGCAGAAACCAGACGTCGAATATATCGAAGGGTTGTCGCCGGCTATAAGTATAGAGCAGAGGACGGCCGGCTCGAACCCCCGTTCTACGGTGGGGACGCAGACCGAGATCTATGATTACCTGCGGCTCCTCTTCGCGCGGATAGGCATGCCCCATTGCCCGGTTTGCGGCAAGCCGATAACCAGGCAGACGTCGCAGGAGATCGTCGAACAGATCACCGCCCTGCCGCCGGGGACCAAGGTCCTGATACTAGCGCCGCTCGTGCGCGGTAAGAAGGGGGAGTACAGAGACATCTTCCAGAAGGTGAGAAAAGACGGGTTTGTCAGAGTGCGCGTTGACGGCAAGATAACGGAACTGGAAAAGAAGATAGCTCTGGATAAGAACAAAAAACACACTATAGAGATAGTGGTTGACCGTCTCGTCCTGAAAGATGACGCAAAGAAGCGCCTCACCGATTCGGTCGAGACGGCCCTCGAGGCCGGCGGGCGTCTCGTGATCGTTTCGACGGAAGATAGCGGCGGATACAGAGACCGTCTCTTCAACGAACAGTATGCCTGCGCGGACTGCGGGGTGAGCATAGAAGAGATAGAGCCGAGGATATTCTCCTTCAACTCCCCGTACGGCGCCTGCCAGGTATGCGGCGGGCTCGGCAACAAGATGGAGATAGACCCGGAACTTGTGATACCGGATAAGTCAAAGGCGGTCCTGGACGCGGTAGATGCCTGGCGGCGCGGAGGCAAAGGGCTTTATATATATTACAGGCGCCTCCTGCGTTCCCTCGCGCACAGGCATAACTTCGACGTCGAAACGCCTTTCAGGGACCTCCCCAAAGATATCAAAAAGATAGTCCTTTACGGCGAAGGGAACGACGGCGGGTGGGGCTCTTTCGAGGGCGTTGTGCCGAACCTCGAGAGGCGTTTCCGGGAGACGGAGAGCGAATTTATAAAGACCGAGATAAATAAGTACATGTCTGTCCTGCCTTGTCCCGCATGTAAAGGCACGAGGTTAAAGGCGGAGAGCCTCTCCGTCACCATCGCGAAGAAGAACATAGCCGGGGTCTGCGCCCTCTCCATAAAAGACCTGAAGACGTTCTTTGCGCGTCTCTCTTTGAGCGGGACGCAGTCGGAGATCGCGCACCAGGTGCTGAAAGAGATACGTTCACGCCTCCAGTTCATGGTGAACGTGGGGCTCGATTACCTGACGCTCGACAGAAGGAGCGGCACTCTCTCCGGAGGAGAGGCGCAGCGGATACGGCTTGCGACCCAGATCGGCTCCGGCCTCGTCGGGGTTATATATATCCTGGACGAACCGAGCATAGGGTTGCATCAGAAGGATAATTCGAAACTGCTCGATACGCTGATCGCTCTCAGGGACCTGGGGAACACCCTTATAGTAGTGGAACATGACGAGGCAACGATACGGAAGGCGGATTACATCATAGACCTGGGGCCGGGCGCAGGTGAGCACGGCGGCCGGATAATCGCCAGAGGGTCGCTAAAAGATATACTCGATTCCAAAGATTCGCTGACAGGCAAGTATCTGAGGGGGGAATCGAGTATCCCCGTCCCGCGCGCAAGACGGCTCCGTGATGACAGGAGAGTGCTCACGATAACGGGCGCCGGAGAGCATAATCTCAAGAATATAGACGTTCATATACCTCTCGGCCTTTTTGTCTGCGTGACGGGTGTCTCCGGCTCCGGCAAGAGCACGCTCGTCGACGAGATCCTCTACAGGGCCCTTGCAAAGCGATTGTACAGGTCCAAAGAGAAGCCGGGCGCCCATAAGAAGATAACGGGTATAGAGCATATCGATAAGGTCATCGTGATAGACCAGTCGCCGATAGGCAGGACGCCGCGCTCGAACCCGGCTACATATACGGGCGCTTTCGCCCCGATACGCGACCTCTTTTCCAGGCTCCCGGAAGCGAAGGTGCGCGGCTACAGGTCCGGCAGGTTCAGTTTCAACGTAAAGGGCGGCAGGTGTGAAGCGTGCATGGGGGACGGGATAAAACAGATCGAGATGCATTTCCTGCCCGATGTCCATATACAATGCGAAGTGTGCAAGGGTAAACGGTTTAACGAACAGACGCTCAATATCAGGTATAAAGGATATTCGATCGCCGATGTCCTTGAGATGTCGGTCGAGGACGCGCTCGGTATATTCGAGAACGTGCCGTCCGTAAGGAATAAGCTGAAGACGCTCTATGAGGTGGGCCTCGGCTACATAAGGTTGGGGCAGTCGGCGACCACCCTTTCCGGAGGAGAGGCACAGAGGATAAAACTTGCCACAGAGCTCTCCAGGACGTCGACGGGGAGGACATTCTATATACTTGATGAACCGACGACCGGGCTTCACTTTGCGGACATAGAGAAGCTCCTGGGTGTATTGCATGCGCTCGTGGAACAGGGCAATACGGTCCTGGTGATAGAACATAACCTCGATGTGATAAAGACGGCGGATCATATAATCGACCTCGGGCCGGAGGGCGGGGACGACGGCGGAGAGGTGGTCGCTGAGGGTCCTCCCGAAGAGATAGCGAAGACGAAGGCGTCGTATACGGGGAAGTATCTAGCCGAGGTATTAAAATAACGTAGGGTATAGGGTATGGGGTATAGGGTATCGGGTATAGGGTATAGGGTGAAGGTATGGGCGGGAGCGATCGCGGTCCTTTCAGCCATCTTATGCTCATCCTCCGCCGTATTTGCGGAGGAGGGGCAGGAAGAGAACGATATCATATTTGTGAAGAAGGCTTTCAGTGACGGATTCTACGACCTGGCGCAGGAGCGCATAGAGAGTTTTCTCGCTTCATATCCCCGCACATCCCATCTCTATGAGATGCACCTGCTCTTGGGCAGGTGCTTCTATTATCAGAACAATCCCGCAAAGGCCCTCTATGAATTTGACATAGTCCTCGCTGCCCCCGCGGGGGCAGCGCTGCAGGACGAGGCGTTATACTGGGAAGGCGAGGTCTATTTCAGGAGCGGCGATTTCAGGAAGTCACTGGAGCTTTATCAGAAGGTGATCGATAATTTTCATTCGTCAAAGTACGGCGGGTATGCCCTTCACGGCAAGGCGTGGGCGTATTACCGGCTCGGTTTCTTTGAAGAGGCGATAAAGTCGTTCCGCGAGGTGGTCGCCAGATATCCTTTCGAAAAGATAGCCGTGGAGTCGCAGTTCAAGATAGGAGAATGCAGCCACCTCCTGGGGAAGTACGACGAGGCGATACGGGAACTGAAGGAATTTATAGATAAATTCCCGGTTTCCGAGAGGGTCGCGGAGGCCCATTATATGATCGGCGAGTCCGATTTCTATCTAAGCAACTATCGCGAGGCCGTAGTCTCCTTCAGGAAGGCAACGGCCATCTCGCCCAAGGCGAAGTGGGCCCCTTTCGCTCTTTACAGGATAGGCCGCTGCCTATTTCATCTGGGCGATTACGCCCAAAGCGCGGTGGAATTAAAGAATTGTCTTACAAATCCCGAGAACGACCTGCTCGCCAGCCTTTCGTACCTGGGCCTGTCCCAGGACTATGAGGCCATGGGCCTTTACGATAACGCCATAGAGGCCTGCGACGATATCATACAGAAATACGGTAATAGCGACGCAGCGCCGGAGGCATACTATAGAAAGGCGAAGCTATTATACGACCGGAAGAAATACAAGGATGCGGAGATCGCGTGCCTGGAGGCCATCGAAAAGTTCCCGAAATCGGAATATATCGACGAATTCCACTACGTGCTGGGACTGGCGTATGGGATGCTGGGTGAGGACGAAGAGGCGATCGCGGAGCTGGGATGGGCGGGGGCGCACTCGAGCGATGTGAACCTTGCTTCGTCGGCCCTGTGCAAGATAGGCGATATATACATAGACAGGAAGGATCTTAAGGAAGCGGCAAAGAATTTCGAGATAGTCCTGAGAGAGCACCCCGACAGCCAATGGGCCGATTACGCGCAGTACCAGCTGGCCAGCATATTCCTTTGGACCGACAGCTTCGACCAGGCGATCCTGGCTTACCAGAGCGTGATCACAAATTTTCCCGATACGACACTCAGGGAAAAGGCGGTCTTCCAGCTGGGCATGGCGTATTTCAAGCGCAGGGATTTTGAGCACGCCTCAGCCGAATACGGGAGATCGATCGAAGAATTCCCGGACGGCGAGATGAAGGACCGGGCAAGATTTTATCTTGCCAATTCACTGTACAATCTAAATAGGTTCGAGGAGGCGCTCGAGGCATTCAAAAAGGTGGCAAAGGAAACGCCTTCCGAAGAGCTGAGGATGACCTCGCGCTACCAGATCGGATGGTGTTATTACAACCTGCACAAAGAGACCGAGGCCGCAGACGAGTTCGGCCGTTTCCTGAAAGAGTACCCCGGTTCAGATATGGCCTCCGATGTCTATTTCTGGTTCGGCGAATACTACAGGGCGAAGGCGCGGTACGACAAGGCGAAAGAATATTTTGAGGCCGTGATGAAAGAC
Source organism: Candidatus Omnitrophota bacterium (assembly GCA_041650805.1). Lineage (NCBI taxonomy): Bacteria > Pseudomonadati > Candidatus Omnitrophota > Candidatus Omnitrophota bacterium. The sequence goes on from JBAZKM010000003.1 coordinate 54,809, forward strand.
CGCGCGTCGGGCGATATCGCAGACCAGGCGTTATACCAGCTGGCGCAGACCCTCGCCGTTGAGGGGAAAGGGGATGAGGCCATAGCGCGTTTCAAGGAACTGGCCGTACGGTCTCCCGGGGGCCCGCTCGAGAATACCGCATATCGCAAGATCGCCGCCATGGAAAAAGAGAGAGGCAACTTCGATTCCGCCATATCTTATTTCAGGAAAGCCATAACCGCGGAGAACAGTGAGCTCAACGCGCAGATCGAGTATGAGATCGCCGAATCGCTCGAAGGGAAAGGTGCGTATGCCGAAGCCGCCGAGGAATATCTGAAAGTCCCCTACCTGTATTCCAAGTGGTCATTCTGGTCCGTGCGCTCGCAGCTTAAATGCGCTCAAATTTTTGAGCGGCTTGAGAGATGGAACGACGCAAAGAAGATGTATGAAAAACTCGCGGGCATGGATGTCGAGGAGTCGAAATTCGCGAAAGACCGTCTCGAATGGCTGAGGTGGAGAGGGGAGAAGTAAGGAACTTTACGAGGAGGATGTTATGTGGGATATGATACAAAAGGGCGGGCCGATGATGTACCTGATAATGGTATCGTCGGTGCTGGCATTTGCCGTATTCATCGAGCGGTTGTACCACCTGAACAGGGCCCGCATAGATGCCGATAAGTTCATGGACGACGTCACGAATATTTTAAAGAGGAACAGGATAATAGAAGCTATAGAGATGTGTAATTCTACACCAGGCCCGATCGCCCATATAGTCAAGGCGGGCATCCTGAAGCACGACAGGTCAAAACCGGAGATAAGAGAGGCCGTCGAGGAAGCCGGGCAGCTTGAGATACCGCGGCTGGAACGCCACCTCCCTGTGCTGGCCACCATCGCGCATATAGCCCCCCTCCTGGGGCTCCTCGGCACGGTCACAGGGATGATACGGTCTTTCCAGGTGATACAACAGAAGACGCTTTCCATGGTGCCGGTAAATCCGGGAGACCTGGCCGGGGGCATATGGGAATCTCTCCTGGCGACGCTCGCGGGCCTCTCCGTAGCCATACCGACATACGTTGCCTATAACTATCTGGTGAGCCAGGTAGGCGGCCTCGTATACGATATGGAGAGGAGCGCCACGGATCTCGTGAACCTGCTCTCCTCGCGAAGGGACACGTATGAGGTTTAAGACCCGTCTGAAGATAGAGAAGGGCCTTCTGGACATGACGCCGTTACTCAACGTCTTCTTCCTTCTTCTTATCTTCTTTCTCTTCACATCAAGTTTCATATTCCAGCCCGGCATAAGGGTGAACCTCCCCAAGGCAGTGACGAGCGAGGTGATACCGCAGGAGAATGTCGTGATCGTCATCACCAGGGACGATAAGGTCCATTTCAATGACCGCGAGATGTCGCACGACGAACTAGTTTCAAACTTAAGGATAATAGCGAAAGAGAAGGCGTCCCTTCTCATAAAGGCGGACAGCAGGGCCTCCCTGGGTCGTATCGTAGAGATATGGGATATGTGCAGGTCAGAAGGCGTCTCCCAGATAAACATAGCAACGCACCAGTGAAGATATGGTCAGGATGATAAAAGACAGGATCTTTATAACCGCGTTCGCAGCGTCGCTGGTGTTGCACGTATTCTGGCTATCTATGGTAACGGTGGTATCGCCCCCGGTAGACGCGAAGAAGACAAGGTTCTCTAAGGTGGCTTTCCTGGGTCCCATACTTGAGAGGGGTGTCTTTAAGGTCGGCATCGGACCGCGGGAGCGCACGTTCCTGGAAGAACGCTATTTCAAGAATATCAATAGCATCGAAACGTCTTTTTCGGATAAAGTCAAGACGGCCCCGGCAGCGGTTTTTCGCCCGACGCCCGCTAAAGGGGATGAAAATAGAGCGGACAGGGAGAGGTTACTGGACCTTGTGGAAGGCGCGGTAACCGGTCATAAAGCGGAACCGTCTTCTTTAATAGAATAGTTGTTATTCTCTTATAATTATGATAAAATTAGATATATCGGCATTGATCTTTTTCTATATGCTCTCATCGGCCGTCATCATCCTGATCGTATGGGCGGTATCCGGCGAGAGGAAGAGGGGACGCAGCGCGGGTAAAGAAGCGGGTTATATCTGGAAGTGCTCGGTCTGTTTTCATAATTACATCGATTCAAAACATGAGGATATATCTCTCTGCCCGGTATGCGGCAGTTACAACAAAAAAGAGGGGGTGGACGTATGATCACCGAGATCGGTATTACCGCCGGAGACATTTGGCACTATCTTGACACTCACGGGAAGAGTTCTCTGGACCAGATCGTTATGGGCATCGCTACCGAGAGGGACCGGGTTCTCATGAGCATAGGCTGGCTTTCCCGGGAAGGCCATATTATAGTGGAAGGGAAGAGCCCTAATTACCAGGTATATCTGCGGGGAAGATAATACGAGAAGGGGGATGTATGGAAGAGAAGAGGAGCCTCAGGGATGAGGAGAAAGTACCGATAGTAGCCCCTCTGAAAGTATTGGGTCAGAAGACCATCAATAAGCGTTTCGGATGGTGGTCCGCGGTCGTCCTGCTTGAAAGTTATGGAAGAAAGCAGGTATGCTTCTACCTGTGGCAAAAGAAAGAAGACGGCGGGTGGAAGAGGAAGCAGAAGTTCGCGATCCATAACCAGGAGGACTGGGAGCTGATCCAGGATGCCGTTAACGGCATGATAGGGGAGCTGACGTAAGGCGGACGCTCACTGAACGATTTCCCGAAGATGTATCACGATGCCGCGCAAGAGGATTGCTCTATATCCCGATGGTAACGCCTCCGGCATCGGTACCCGCGTATTTCCGACCTCAAATAACCGATAATTTTCCTAGAGACGCATATGGGCAAAGGGCATATTATAATACTGGTCACCTGCGGATCGATGAAAGAGGCCGATACTGTCGCAAGTTCGCTCCTGAAGAAGCGCCTGGCGGCGTGCGCGAATATAATAGACGGGGTGCGGTCGCGGTTCTGGTGGCAGGGGAAGGTCGACTCTGCAGACGAGGTGCTCGTCCTTTTTAAGGCGCCCGCCGGTAATTTCCGGGCTATCGAGAAAGAGGTGAAGCGCCTCCATAGTTACGATGTGCCGGAGATCATTGCGATACCGATCACAGCCGGGAGCAGGGAATATCTCAACTGGATAGACGAAAGCGCGGGCTAGAGATTTAGCTTGTAAAAAGGGGTAGGATTTTTTATCATATACCTTATGTAGCTCGGGGCCGTAGTAAAGCGGGATTACGCAGCGTTCGCAACGCTGAATCACGGGTTCGATTCCCGTCGGCTCCACCATATTACGTGGTGTTTACGGGCAGGTTATAAGGTAACTTATAGGAGAATCGAAGCCCGCGAGCGCCGAGCGAAGCGAGGAAAAGGCCTCTGGCCGGCAGCGAGCGGACTGGCTACGCAGGCGGCCTCTGGACGCCGAAGTAGCCGATTCCCGTCGGCTCCACCATCCTGCTTCGCCATTCAATGAGAAAAAACTCGGGTATGGCTTCACAGAGATTACGGCAGGTTATGATGAATAAACCGATCTTATTCTTAACCTTAACCCTAACCCTGGCCTTAACCTTTTCATCATATGCCTCCGACACCAAGCAGGCGGACCTGGCCGGCAATTGGTATCCCGCCAACAGAGAGGAGCTGATATACCTCCTGGGCGGTTATCTGGAAAGCGCCGATCCGGATGATGTAGAAGGGGAGATATTCGCCATAATAGCGCCCCATGCCGGCTACAGGTTCTCAGGTCCCGTTGCCGCCCATGCCTTTAAGGCTGTACGCCGGAAAGCGGTGAAGACGGTCATCGTAATAGGGTTCGCCCACCGGAAGTTCTTTGACGGCATATCTATATATGACAGGGGGAGCTTTACGACCCCGCTCGGCGAGCTTTCCGTTGACACGGAACTTGCGAAGAAGATAAGCGCCGGGAACCCGAAGATATCGTACTACCCGGACGCCTTCAGCGGCGAAAATTCGATAGAGATGCAGCTCCCGTTCATACAGATGGTCTTCGGTGATGCCAGGATCGTGCCCATAGCCTTCGGCAATCAGTCGTATGAATATGCCGTTATCCTCGCAGATGCCCTGAGCGCCGCCTTAAAAGAGAGGGATGATTGCCTCATCGTTGCCAGTACGGATATGTCACACTACCATCCGTATGAAGAGGCGAAGGCCATCGATAGCCATGCGATACGCCTTCTCGAATCGAAGAAGGTGAAGGAGCTATATGATGAAGTGAGCCTCCGTATATGCGAGTTTTGCGGGGTCCTTCCCGTCGCCGCCACTTTACTCGCCGCGGAGAAACTGGGTTTCGGGGATATCAGGATATTGAAGTACGCCAATTCCGGAGATACGTTCGGTCCTAAGGAAGATGTAGTGGGATATGTGAGCGCGGTGATATACAAAAAGTCACCAGTCACCGGTCACCAGTCACCAGCGGGGACGAATTATAAGCCGCGGGGCTCGGAAGACGGGAAGGGAGAAGGGAAGATGCTCAATGAGACACAACGAAAGCGGTTGTTGCAGATAGCGAGGGAGTCGGTCACGGGTTTTGTGAGAGACGGGAAGAGGAGACGCTTTACCGAAAGCGATCCCGTGTTGAATATGCCCATGGGGGCGTTCGTGACCCTTCATGAGGGCGGAGAGCTGAGGGGGTGCATCGGCAACATGATAGGCCAGGGACCGTTATATCAGACCGTGGCGGATATGGCCATTGAGGCAGGAACGGGTGATCCCAGGTTCCCGGCGGTCTCTTCCGCGGAACTTGATAAGATAGAGATCGAGATATCTGTCCTTTCTCCGATGAAGAGGGTCTCGGGGCCGGATGAGATCAAAGTGCCGGGCCACGGCGTCATCGTAAGGCAGGGGGGCATGAGCGGCGTCTACCTGCCCCAGGTCGCCGAGGAGACCGGGTGGAGCAAAGAAGAGTTCCTTACGAGCCTCTGTGCGCATAAAGCGGGTCTTGCGCCCGACGCGTGGAGAGATCCGGCAACAGAGATGTACGTATTCACAGCCGAGGTATTTGGCGAGAAAGGGGGAAAAAGGTGAAGAACAGGAATTTGATCATAGGCATAATAGTCGCAACGGTAGTGCTTGTAATATTTTTGGCGATGCAGGGAAAACCGGCGAAGAAGGCCGTAAAGAAGGCGGTCCCCGCGGCGGGAAAGGCACAGCCCGGTCTACCCGCCAAGAAGGCGATATCCAAAGATAAAGGAGCGCTTACGGTAAAGGCGACCGATTCGAAGGGCAAAGAGGTCAACGTCAGGATAAAGGCATTCAGGTCGTATGACGCCAGGTCAAGTTTATATGATACCTCCTTTGCGGCAAACAGGATGCAGGAGCTTTCACCGGGCAATTATGACCTTGAGATCGAGACGACCCCGGCCAAGATATATAAAGGCGTCAATATCGCCAAAGGTAAAGAACATGTAGAGGATCTCGGCGCTATCACCGGCGCCGTACTGGTAAAGGCGACGGATTCCAGGGGAAAGGCGGCCGCATATCCGGTGAGGGCCGTATATTCCAGGACGACCTTGATGGTCGCGAGCGGCACTATGAACAGGCCCCTGGAGCTTGTGCCGGGTGCGTACGATATAGAGATATGGACGGCCCCGCGCCAGCTTCGCAGAGACGTAAAGGTCGAAGCGGGGAAAGAGAATCTTATAGATCTCGGCTGCGCTACAGGGTCCCTCATAGTGAAGACCGCGGACGAGAGCGGTAAAGCGGTAAAGAGCAATGTAAGGGTGACGAGGCCGGAGAACGGCGAAGCCGTATTGTCGGGAAAGGACGGACAACCGATGGAGCTCCTGCCGGGCATCTATGATGTCGAGACGATGGCAGGGCCAAGGCATGTGAAGAAAGGTAATACCGTAAAGGCGGGCGAAGAGACGGTAGTGGAATTGATCATACAGGCGCCCAAACCCGCACCTGCGGCTGCGCCGGCAAAGCCGAAAAAGTAAGGCAGTTCGATATATGGGCAGATTTTACGTTCCGCCGGAGGCGGTTAAAGGGAAGACCGTTATCATAAGCGGGAGAGAGGCGCATCATATCATAAACGTGATGCGCCTCAAGAGATCAGACGGTGTCGTTACGTTCGACGGATCCGGCAGGGAGTATGCCGGCATAATAAAGGATATAAGGGGAAAGACCGTAGAGGTCGAGATAATATCGACGCGGGAGCCCGTGCGCGGAACAGGCCTTCAGGTCACGCTCGTCCAGGCGCTCCCCAAGAAAGAGAAGATGGACTATATAGTGGAGAAAGGGACTGAACTGGGTGTCGCTTCCATAATACCGGTGATGACCGAGCGGACCATAGTCGACTGGGACGGTCCCAGGAGACAGGGCGCGGTCGCGCGGTGGCGTAAAATAGCGACCGAGGCCGCAAAACAATGCGGGAGGGCCGACATCCCCCTCATAGCCGATGTGACGGAGCTTAAGGGGTTCTTTAACGCGCCGCCGGAGCGCGACGCGGGTATTATAGCCGCACTGAGCGAAGATGCCGCACCCCTTAAGGAGGTCCTGGGGGCGTACCGTTCCGCCCGCCGCATATCCGTTCTGATAGGGCCCGAAGGTGACTTTACGCCCCATGAGATCAAAGAGGCAAAAGACAAAAAATTCAGGGTGGTTAACCTGGGGCCGCGTGTCCTGAAGAGCGACACGGCAGGGCTTGCGGTCCTGGCGATCATTGACTATGAACTATCAGGCCGGACAGTATAAAAGATTCTTTATAAAGACGCTTGGCTGCAAGGTCAACCAGTACGAATCCCAGGCTATCAGGGAGGACCTTGTAAGGAACGGCTTCAATGAGTGCGTCGCGGAAGATACCGCGGATATATATATCGTAAATACATGCACCGTCACAGGCAAAGCGGATAAGGAGTCCCGCCACTGGATAGGCCTCTTCCATGGCCTGAATCCCGGCGCCCGGATAGTCGTGACCGGTTGTTATACGGAAAAGAACGCGCATGAGCTGGCGGCCATGCCGGGCATATCGCACATAGTCAGGAACAGCGATAAGAACCGCATGGGGGAGATACTCGGCTCCGGAGGAGACCGCTTAAGGCCTGCCGCGCCGCTTGCGATCAGCGATTTCAAGGGACATTCGAAGGCGTTCGTCAAGATACAGGACGGATGCGAGAATTCCTGCTCTTATTGCAAGGTGCCTTCGGTCCGCGGACCGCTTACATCAAGACCGCTGAACGAGATATTGGAAGAGGCCCGGCGTCTCGTAGAGAACGGTTTTAAAGAGATAGTCCTCACGGGTATATGCCTGGGCGCATGGGGGAAAGACCTTGCCTCTAACGCCATAGCCGAAGAGATGGGGATAGCGGCCATGGGCCTTACGGATCTCCTGAAGGAACTCGACAGATCCCCCCGCGATTTCAGGATACGCCTGAGCTCCATAGAGCCCAGATACATCACCGGCGAACTCATAGAGTTCATGTCAAAAAATAAGAGGATCTGCCGCCATCTGCATATACCTTTCCAGTCCGGGGACGATGAGGTGCTCAGGCGGATGAATAGGCCGTACACCGCGGGCTATCAGAGAGACCTGGCGGCCAGGATCAGGCACGACATGCCGGACATAGCCATAACCACCGACATCCTCACGGGGTTCCCCGGAGAGACCGACGGAGAATTCCGTAATACGCTCGATTTTCTGCGGGATATATTGCCGGCCCGCACCCACATATTCACATTCAGCAGGCGCGAAGGCACGCCCGCGTATAATATGGCCCCCCAGGTAGCTCCCCATATCGTCAGGCAGCGATATTGTGCCCTTAAGGTCTTCGCATTGACTTCCGCCTATCTCTACAGGGAACGTTTTCTGGGCAAAAGGCTCGACATACTGGTCGAGTCGAAGCGGGATAAGGAGTCGGGCCTGCTGACCGGATATTCCGATAATTATATAAGGGTCCTGTTTGACGGCCCGGAAGCCCTGATGCGGAAGATAACCCCGGTAAGGGTAGAATACGTCAATATGATGCGCTCCACAGGTATATATGAGCCAGGATAGAAGCGCCAGTATCATAATCGCGGTATGGAACCAGCTCGGCTATACGAAACTTGCCGTGGAGTCGGTTCTTAAGAACACAACGACACCTTTTGAGTTCGTGATAGTAGATAACGGCTCGAAGCCGGAGGTCAGGGCGTATTTTGATTCGCTGAAAGGGCGCGCCGATATAAATTATATAAGGAACGAAGAGAACCTCGGCCCTATAAGGGCCATAAACCAGGGCATAAATGCCTCCGGCAAAGATTATGTAGTCGTTATGCACAATGACGTCATCATCCTCGAGAACGGGTGGCTGGGGAAGATGATATCCTGCGCCGAGAGCGATCCGCGGATAGGTATCGTCGGATTGGCCGGCAGAAAGGAGATATATAAGACAGGGTGCGTGAACGAAGAGAGCTTAAAGCACGATCTCCAGAACGAAGACCTGAACCCTCCTATGACAGAGGAGACCTCAGAGGTGGCCGTTATCGACGGGCTCTGTTTCATGATGACCAGGCGGCTGCTTGCCGGGATAAAGGGGCTCGATGAGACGTACGGGTATATGCATTGTTACGACCTTGATATATCCATGCAGAGCGCGGAGGCCGGGTTCAGGAATGTGGTTGCAAAGGTAGAGGCGATGCACATAGGTAACGGGGGCATGACCAGGAAGACGCGCGAGTACAGGGAGCTGGTGCGCGATGATTATGACCTCCTGAAACGCAATTGCAAGGTATTTGCCCGTAAGTGGCGGCATATGTTGCCCCTCAAGGTGGATTGATGGGAAAATTTTCTTGACAAGCGGTCAAATATGGATAGAATATGCTAAAGTTTGTTAAGGATACAAAATGAGATTTAAAGACAGTGTAGCGATGATAACGGGGGGCGGCCGCGGGATAGGCAAAACGATAGCGCTTGCCTTTGCGGCTGAGGGCGCGGATATAGCCATCTGCGATGTCAACGAAGAGAGCCTGAAGACGGCCCAGGCGGAGATAGAGGCGAAGGGCCGGAAGGCCCTCACGGGCGTCGTAGACGTGACCAAGGGCCAGGACGTAGAATCCTTCGTTCATAAAACCCTTGACAAATTTAAAAAAATCGATATACTTGTTAACAATGCCGGCATCACAAGGGACTCTCTCCTGGTCAGGATGTCGGAATCCGACTGGGATCTTGTCCTCGATGTGAATCTAAAAGGCGCTTTCAACTGCACCAAGGCCGTTTCAAAGATAATGATGAAGCAGCGGAACGGCCGGATAGTCAATATAGCGTCTATAATAGGTATAATGGGGAACGCAGGCCAGGCGAACTATGCCGCTTCGAAAGGCGGGCTCATAGCCCTGACTAAGACGGTGGCCAGAGAGCTTGCCTCGCGCAACGTAAGGGCGAATGCCATAGCCCCCGGGTTCATACAGACGGATATGACGGCTAAACTCCCCGATAACGTTAAGAGCGAGATGCAGAAGCTGATCCCGCTCGGCAATTTCGGAACGGCTGAGGATGTGGCAGACCTCGCCCTGTTCCTGGCAAGCGATGATTCCGCCTATATTACCGGACAGGTCGTTCAGGTTGACGGCGGCATGGTGATGTGAGTTAGGTAAAAGGGGATATAAAAAAAGGAGGTACAATGGAAGTCTCTCATGACAAGATCAGGCAGATTATAGCGGATCAACTTGGCGTGAAGAAAGAAGAAGTGACCGATAATGCGAAGTTCGTCGATGATCTGGGCGCGGATTCGCTGGACACTGTAGAGCTCGTCATGGCTTTAGAAGAAGAGTTCGGCATAGAGATACCCGATGAGGACGCCGAGAAGCTGACTACAGTCGGTGACTCTCTGAGATATATTGACGAGAAGGCCGGCAAATAACAGATCAATGATGTCTAAAAAAAGACGTGTAGTAGTCACGGGCCTCGGTGTCATATCTCCCATAGGAAACACCCTTGAAGAATTCTGGACATCCCTTCTCGAAGGAAAGAGCGGCGTAAAACGCCTCTCGTGTTTTGACCCCACATATTTTCCCTCCAAAGTAGCCGCAGAGGTAAAGAATTTCGATCCGTCCCGCTATGTCTCCGCAAAGGACCTTAAGAGGATGGACCGCTTTACCCTCTTCGCGGTAGCGGCCGCCAAAAATGCGGTGGCCGATGCCGGTATGGACCTGTCCGGGGAAGACCTTACAAGGATCGGTGTCCTGGTAGGGTCCGGTATAGGCGGCCTGCATACCATCGAACGGGAACATACACAGTACATAGCCCTGGGTCCGGAGAAGGGCCCGGGCAGGATGTCGCCGTTCCTTATCCCCATGCTTATCGTAAATATGGCCGCAGGCCAGGTATCGATAACGCTCGGCCTTAAAGGCCCCAATTCGACCGTGGCAACGGCGTGCGCCACCGGGAATCACGCGATAGGGGATGCGTTCAGGATCATCCAGAGAGATGAGGCGGATGCCATGGTATGCGGGGGGACCGAGGCGGCTACCACCCCCATGGGTTTCGGCGGTTTCTGCGCCCTGAAGGCCCTTTCGACCGCCTATAACGATACGCCCGAAAGGGCATCCAGGCCTTTCGACAAGAACCGGGACGGTTTTGTGATGGGCGAAGGCTCAGGTGTCGTCATGCTGGAAGAGATGGAACACGCCCTGAAGAGAAACGCCCGTATATATTGTGAAATGATCGGTTACGGCACGAGCGGGGACGCTTATCACATGACGGCCCCCGACCCTGAAGGCAACGGCGGCGTGAGATGCATGGCCGCTTCCCTGAAGGATGCCTCCGTAAAACCGTCTGACGTCACCTATATAAACGCCCACGGGACATCCACTTTGTATAACGACAGGATAGAGACGCTGGCCATAAAGAAGGTATTCGGCGATCATGCCGGGAAATTGGCGGTAAGTTCCACTAAATCGGTCATGGGGCACCTCCTTGGGGCAGCGGGAGGGGCGGAGATGATCGTCTGTGCCCTTGCCATAAAGAATGAGATAGCCCCCCCAACGATAAACTACGAGACGCCGGACCCCGAATGCGATCTCGACTATGTGCCAAATAAGCCCCGCGGTCTCAAGATAAAGGTCGCCATGTCCAACGCGCTCGGCTTCGGGGGCCATAACGCGACCCTTGTAGTACGTAAATTCACGTGATCAGCGTATAACGTTTAGCGGATAGCGTATAGAGAAGCAAAAACTGAACGCTAAACGCTATCCGCTATACGCTAAAATTTTTACCAAAGGAGACGAATATGGATTATCTCTTGACCGAACAACAGATCATGATACGGGACCTGGCCCGCCAGATCGCGTGCGATAAGATGAAACCGTTAGCCGCCAAATATGACGAGTCGGAGGAGTTCGCCTGGGAGATCATGAAGGTCCTTTCGGGGAGCGACATATTCGGTATCTATATACCCGAGGCATACGGCGGACTGGGCGGCGGCGTGATGGAGCTTTGCCTCGCGACCGAGGAGCTTTCGAGGGCGTGCGGCGCCATGGCGCTCGGTTTTGCCGGGACGGCGCTCGGGACATACCCGATCCTATTATACGGGAACGAAGAGCAGAAGAAGAAGTACCTCCCGGACATAGCCAAAGGGAAGAAACTTGCGGCATTCTGCATAACGGAGGCCGAGGCGGGGTCCGACGCCGGTAGCATAAGGACGACGGCGCGTAAAGACGGCGACCACTATCTCCTGAACGGGACGAAGCAATGGATCACGAACGGCGGCGAGGCCGAGGTATATACCGTAATAGCCATCACCGATAAGGCCAAGGGCGCGCGGGGGGCGAGCGCTTTCATAGTGGAGAAGGGCACCAAGGGGCTCGACTTCGGTAAGAAGGAGAAGAAATTGGGGATAAGGGCATCCGCCACGCGCGAGGTCATATTCACCGATTGCAGGATCCCGAAAGAGAATATACTGGGAAAAGAGGGGATGGGCTTCATAGTGGCCATGAAGACGTTCGACAACTCCCGCCCGGGAGTTGCGGCGCAGGCCCTGGGCATAGCCCAGGGGGCCTATGACCTTGCTATAGATTACGCAAGGAAGAGGATACAGTTCGGCCAGCCGATATCGAGCTTCCAGGCCATACAGCACATGCTTGCCGACATGGCGACCCAGATAGAGGCGGCGAGGGCGCTTGTATATTCCACCGCCAGGATGGTCGACTCCGGCGCCAAGAGCGTGGCCAAGGAGTCGGCGATGGCCAAACTCTACGCCAGCGACGTAGCCATGAAGGTGACGGTCGACGCGGTCCAGATCTTCGGCGGGTACGGTTATATGAGGGACTATCCCGTAGAGAAGTTCATGAGGGACGCGAAGATCACGCAGATATATGAGGGCACGAACCAGATCCAGCGGAACGTCATCGCCTCGCATCTTATCAAGGAGAGTATGAAGGGGTAGGAGCTACTAGCGGTGCATATCATCGTCTGCATAAAACAGGTCCCGAATACGACCGATGTCAGGATCGATCCGGTCAAGAATACGCTTATACGCGAAGGCGTGGAGAGCGTCATCAATCCCTTCGACACATACGCGATAGAGGAGGCCGTCCTATTGAAGGAACGGTTCGGCGGCAAGGTCACGGTCGTCACGATGGGTCCGCCGCAGGCGGAGAGCGCGCTTAAGGAGGCGATATCGCTCGGCTGCGACGAAGCTATCCTGGTGAGCGACCGGAAGTTCGCCGGTTCCGATACGTGGGCCACGAGTTACACGCTCGCCTGTTCCATAAAAAAGATAGGGACGTTCGACCTGATACTATGCGGCAAACAGGCGTCCGACGGAGACACGGCCCAGGTAGGGCCTGGCATATCGACCCACCTCGACATACCTCAGGTGACCTACGTCAAGAAGGTGGAGGACATATCCGGCAATAAGGCGAAGGTCGAGAGGATGACCGAAGAGGGATATGATGTCATAGAGACACCGCTCCCCTGCCTCATGACCGTCGTGAAAGAGATAAATACGCCGCGCCTCCCGTCCCTCAAGGGCATGATGAAGGCGAAGTCGGCTAAGATAACGAAGTGGACGGCCGACGACATAAAATGCGATCCGAAGAGCATAGGGCTTGACGGTTCGCCTACGCGTGTCGTCAAGATATTCACCCCGCCTCCTCGTAAAGGCGGAGAAGTCCTTAAGGGGGACGCCGGTGAGATCGCATCCAGGGTCGCAGGGCTACTCAAGGATATAGTCATATGAGCAGCGGTTCCATAAAGGTCATCCTCGAGAAGTGCACGGGGTGCACGCTATGCACGCGCGTATGTCCGTTCGGCGCGATACAGATGGCAGATAAGAAGGCCGTTATAGACCTCGCCAAGTGCACGCTCTGCGGCGCGTGCGTCGATTCCTGTAAATTCCAGGCGATCATCCTCGAAAAGGGCGCATCTGTCAAAAAGGATCTCAGCGCATATAAGGACGTATGGGTATTCTGCGAGCAGAAGAAAGGTGTCATACAGACGATATCGTTCGAGCTCCTCGGCGAAGGGAAGAAGCTCGTGGGCAAGCTGGGCGGTAAGCTCTGCGCCGTGATACTCGGAAGCGGCATAGGCGGGAAGGCGGATGAGCTCGCATCGCGCGGGGCTGATAAGGTCTACATGGTCGACGCCCCGGCGCTCGCATCATACCAGGACGACCCGTATACGAACGTCCTGGTCGATCTGGTTAAGGAGTATAAGCCGGAAGTCCTTCTGTGCGGGGCGACGACTATCGGCAGAAGCCTCATATCGAGGGTCGCGGTCAGGGTCAATGCGGGTCTCACGGCCGACTGCACCGGGCTCGATATCGATACTAAAGAACGGCTCCTCCTCCAGACCCGGCCGGCATTCGGCGGGAATATAATGGCCACCATCATCACGCCGAACCACAGGCCGCAGATGTCGACGGTGAGGCACAAGGTCATGAAAGAAGCCGAGGTCGATAGATCGCGCAAGGCTGAAGTGGTCAAAAAGACGTACGGCGAAGATCTCCTCAGGTCGCGAACAAAACTTCTCGATATAGTCGAAGAGATAGAGGAGACGGTCAACCTCGCGGAGGCCGACATCATCGTCTCGGGCGGACGCGGCCTGGCAAACCCGGACAACTTCTCGGTCGTCAGGGACCTGGCGAAAGTGCTCGGCGCGGCGGTCGGCGCCTCCCGCAGCGCGGTAGACGCGAATTGGATACCGTATTCTCACCAGGTCGGACAGACGGGGAAGACGGTCTGCCCGAAGCTCTATATCGCATGCGGCATAAGCGGTCAGATCCAGCACCTCATCGGCATGCAGTCGTCGAAGGTCATAGTCGCCATCAATAAGGACCCCGACGCGCCCATCTTCAAGGTCGCCACCTACGGCATCGTCGGCGACATCTTCGAAGTAGTCCCGGCCCTCACCAAAGAATTCAGTAAGATCCTCAAAAAATAGATCCTAAAATTTTTACGGGTGACCCCAAATTTTTACGGGTGACCCCAAATTTTTATAAAGGAAAAATTTGGGATAATCTATGGGCTATTAAAATACTAAAATTTCACAGAGGAAATTTTAGTATGACGCGACCGAGCCTTTTGGAGTATAGGGCACTACGGCGCCTAGGATCCACGATCTGTCATTGGTACGCCTCGAGAGCGTTGAATGCCCTATAGAAACAAAAGGCGAGGGAGCGGCAGGACCCGTAAAAATTTGTCCATAAGGAGATACCCAACACGAGAGGGGAAGCACACAGGACCAGTAAAATTTGCTACCATTGCCCGTTCGCTATGTTATAATATCATTGTTTATATACCATAATTATGACCTATCTGGAAAAATTAGAGAACGACACCATATTCATCATACGGGAGGCCTACCAGAAGTTCAGGAATATGGCGCTCCTGTGGTCGATAGGCAAAGATTCCACGACCCTGCTGTGGCTCGCCAGGAAGGCATTCTTCGGCAAGGTCCCGTTCCCCGTCCTCCATATCGATACCGGATATAAATTCAAAGAGATATACGACTTCAGGGACAGGTTCCGAAGAGCGTGGGGCCTCGACCTCATAGTCGCGAAGAACGAAGAGGCGATGAGAAAAGGGGTCTCGCCCGGCAGGAACAAATTCGCCTGTTGCACGGAGCGTAAGACGAACGCCCTTAAGATCGCCATCGCCCGGCACGGCTTCAGGGCGCTATACCTGGCCATCCGGAGAGATGAGCACGGTATAAGGGGTAAGGAGAGGATCTTCAGCCCCCGCGATACCGATTTTAAATGGAACTATCTCGACCAGCCGGCGGAGATGTGGGACCATTATAAGACAGCGGTCACAGGGGAAGAGCATATAAGGGTCCACCCTCTACTGGGGTGGCGCGAGATCGATATCTGGGAGTATATACGGAAAGAGGATATCCCCATAACGTCATTATATCTTGCAAAGGACGGCAGGCGTTACCGCAGCATAGGGTGTGAGTGCTGCTGCGCCCCCGTGGACTCCGACGCGGATACCATAGACAGGATAGTGAAAGAACTGCGGACGACCGATGTCTCTGAGAGGTCCGGCAGGGCGCAGGATAAAGAAGAGGTCTACATGATGGAGAAGCTCAGATCTCTCGGGTATATGTGAGATGAAAAAAGATACGACCCTCGCATTTGTCATAACAGGCCACGTCGACCACGGCAAATCCACCCTCATCGGGAGGATCCTTTACGACACGAAGTCCCTGCCTAAGGACAGGATACGGGACGTCCTGGGTGCTTCTCTGGAGAAGGACGTCTTTGCCCATTTCCTCGACTGTTTCAGGGAGGAGAGGGAGAAGGATATGACGGTCGATACGACGCAGGTGTCATTCAGGACGAAACGGCGTACCTATACGATAATAGACGCGCCCGGCCACAGGGAGTTCATAAAGAGCATGATCACCGGCGCCTCCTATGCGCGTATAGGGGTGCTCGTCGTAGATGTGAACGAAGGTCTGAAAGAGCAGACGAGGCGCCATGCCTCGATACTCTCCTTTCTCGGCATACGGAAGGTCATAGTGGCGATAAATAAGATGGACACGGTAAATTATGAGAAGGACCGTTTCTCTCTTTTGCAGAAAGAGACCGAACGTTTACTCTCCAGGGTAGGGTTGAAGGCGCATCTCTTCATACCGATAAGCGCCCTGAAGGGCGAGAATATCCTCAAGAGGTCGAAGAGATGCAGGTGGTATAAAGGGCCGTCGCTTATCGAAGCCGTCGATTCTATGGATATCTCCCCGCGCGTCGATCCGCAAAATTTTGTTATGTGCGTCCAGGATAATTATCGTATAGACGGAAAGGATATCGTCGTGGGCAGGGTGGACTCCGGGGTCATCAGGAAAGGGCGCGATGTCAGGATATTGCCCGGGAAGGGCAATGGAAAGGTGATATCCATAGAGCGCTTCCTGGAGAGAAGGGATGACGCCGGAACGGGCGAATCGATAGGGTTGGACCTCGCCGCCAGGCATCCGCCGAAACGCGGCGATATACTCTGTGACGCGGCCGGCCGCCCCGGTCTACGGAGGCGCTTTGAAGCGGACATCCTTTTATTCGACAGGGATATAACGGTCGGAGAGCGTCTCGCCCTGCGCTGCTCCACCCAGGAGATGCGCGCCTCTATCGGAAAGATATTTAATAGGTTCGATTCTTCTACGCTCGAGGAACTCGGCAAAAGCCCGCGGCTCAGATGCCTCGATATGGCGAGGGTCATCATAAAGACGGAAAGGCCGGTACTGGTAAGGCGATTTTGTGAAGATGAGAACCTGGGCAGGTTCGTCCTGGAGAAGGATAGCGTGATAGCCGCCTGCGGCATCGTGGTGAAGTGAAGATATCTATATAACAGATGTCGCAAAGTAACGGCAAAAAAGGGAGGAGATGATATGCCAAGCGGTCCGAAAAGAAGATATGTAAAACCGGTGATCACAAGGATACAGCTTGATCACACACAGGCGGTTCTGACGGCATGCAGGGTGGGCGGTACGTTCCTTAATTTAGCAAAGAACTTTTGCTATTTTAACGGCGGGACTCTTTATACTTGTAGAGTGACCCCAAGAGGAGCGGGAAAGTTTTCCAATGCCACTTCGCGCGAACTCGGAAGCGGCGCCACATAACAGGCCTTCCGAAAATGATAGATTTTAAAATAAATGTAGCCGGGAATATCATCCGTTTTAGGTGTGATGACCCCGTACCGCTGTATGACCCATCAGACAACATGGGGTTAAAAAATTTTTTGTACTCAGGCACCAGGGAAGAGGATATCGTATTCGATATAAAGTATGGTCCGATGCCGTCATTCTGCGGGAGAGAGGTACTCTTCCGGGGCGGAGAAGAATGGGTCCGCTCAAAATGGAACGGGAATACCCTTATAGAGTATATGGAGACACGTCTCCCCGGCAGGGTCGACCGCGCGGCAGTGATAGGCCCCGATATGAGGCGCGGGACGATATATGTAAATGCGGAGATGACCGGGGAGGAAGAGGCGGCGGCCCGCGGGATAAGAGAGGCGCGCATGACGGAAGAAGAGAAGGCGCAGAGGATGGATAGGCGGGCAAAGCGGAAAGCTATGGCGAAGAGCATTGTGTGTAAAATGCCGCCGGAAGGGGTGATACTGGGCAGGCGCATCATGGGGGATACCAGAGGCCGTCTTTTCCAGTCATTCATTATAGAATATTTGGTGAAAAAAAGAGTAGGCATTCTGGTCCATTCCGCGTGCATAAAGGCATTCGGCGAGACACATCTCTATATGGGTCCGTCCGGCGCTGGCAAGAGCACGATCTCAAGGATCTTCCATGAGAACGCCGGCGCGCGGGTGCTTAATGACGACAGGGCCATACTGATCCAGGATGAAGGCGTGATCGACTTTTGCAACGCCCCTTGGGCGGGTGATTTTGCCGGCCGTTGCGACATCGATGCGGAAGAGCGGGTAAGGATAGACAGGATATTCTTCATCTATCACGAGAAGGATAATATAGCGAGGAGGGTCCCGGATGCCGAAGCCGTATCGTACTTATTCAGGAACAGTTTCCCGGTATTCTGGGACAAGGAGGACCTGGACTTTGTAATATCTTTGTTTAAGGAGTTGGTGAAGTCATCCCGTTGTTATCGCCTCGGGTTTGTCAGGGACGGCAGCGTAACGGGGACCATACGCAAATTGATAGAAGTGGAGGATGAAGATGGAATGGAATAAGATATACAGGAAGAACCCGGATATAGTGTCGCGAGAGATAGATAATGAGATGATACTGGTACCGGTCTACAGGACGAGCAAGGATATAAACGAGATGTACACGCTGAACAGGACGGCCCGGGATATATGGAATATGGTAGACGGCAAGAATACGATCACCGATATAAATAGAAAGATGTCGGCCTCATACAAGGTGGATCCCCACCGGCTCGAGGAAGACCTTAAAGAGTTCATTAGAGACATGAAAGAGATAAAGGCGATAGAGTAGTTTGTGATAAAGACGGCCCCTCACAGGAGTTTCATGGATACCCTGCTCTTATCAAGAAAGGCAGGTTTGTGCAGGCCTGTCCATGCGCAGATAGAGCTCACCTACAGATGCAATCTTCAGTGCGTGCATTGTTACTGTAAAGGGTCGGAAAAAAACGGTGAACTGGGCCTGCCGGAATGGAAGGAGATATTAACGAAACTTCACCGCTCCGGTGTACTATACCTGGAGATAACCGGCGGCGAGCCGCTCCTAAGGGACGACTTCACGGAGATATACGATCTTGCGAGGTCGAAAGGTTTTTTAATAACATTATTCACGAACGGGTCATTGCTCACCGACCGGCTCATACGACACCTTGCCGAGAAACCTCCCCATTCGATAGAAATAACATTGAACGGCATAACGAAAGATACGTATGAATCGATCACCGGGGTCGAGGGGTCCTTTGAGAAGGTGATGGATGCTATACATAAAGTGTCTTGTAAGCGGCTCCCTCTCGTCTTGAAATCCAACGGTCTCAGGCAGAACAAGGGCGAGATAGTCGCTATAAAAAAGTTCACCGAAGAGTTATTGGGGAAGAAGAGATTCAAATTCGACTCTTTTGTGACGCCGCGCCTGGACGGAGAGAGGACTCCCTGTGACCACCGGCTTTCCGCACGCGAGATAGCCGGGATAGAGGGTTTGGATGCCGAAATGAGCGCCCAGAGGGAAGAAGAGTTCGGGGCATGGAAGGATATCATAAAATACCCGGCACGCAAGTACCATTGTAATGCGCACCTTACGCATCTATATATAACGCCTTATGGGAGGTTGAGGTTCTGCCATCTGACGGACAAATATTCCGGCGACCTGCGCAGGTCTTCCGTATCGGGCATAATGAACGGCGCGATCGCGCATATCCGCAGAGAGAAATACAGGGCAGGCTCAGAATGCATAAGTTGTGATGCAAGGGAGTTCTGCCATCACTGCCCGCCGCGCGCATTCCTTGAGACAGGAGACGAAGACGCGGCGGTGCCGTACTTTTGCGAATTGGCGCGCGCAAAGAAGGCGCAAAAAGGGCGGTTTGACGTATCCCAGAGAGTATGAAAAATATAAGATATCTTAAATTCATGCGGAGATTATGCGTATCCAACAGGAAGGCGCGCAGACCCCTCAAGGCGTTCTTTGAGCTCACATACAGGTGCAATCACAGGTGTGTGCACTGTTATAATGCCGCAAATGGGGAAGACGAGTTGTCGAGAGAAGAGGTATTCTCCGTCCTGGACCAGCTTGCCCGGATGGGCACCATCCAGATCGTCTTCACCGGAGGCGAGATATTCACCAGGCCCGATATAACGGACATATTGCTGCACTCGAGGAGAAGAGGTCTTCATACCATGCTTATGACAAACGGTTCCCTCATAACGGACCGGACGGCCGGCATGCTCAGGGATATCGGTATATCCGATGTAGATATATCGTTTCTCGGCTCCAGTAGAGAGACGTTTGATTCGATAACACAGGTAGAGGGGAGTTATGATAAGGTCGTCTCCGGCGTAATGGCGCTCAGGCTAAAAGGCATAGTGCCTGTGCTTAAGGCATGTGCGATGAAGACGAATATGGAGGAACTGGCGGATATATTCGAGATGGCCAGGCGCCTGGGCGCGTCTTTCGGATTCTCGCCTTCTGTGATCCCGCGGCTGGACCTTGATAAAAAACCAACGTTCTTCAGGCTCACCTCAGAAGAATGTCTGGATATCAAAAACAGGCTCAACCTGCTGTGCCGGGCAAAGCCCTTAAAGCCGCATCTTTTGAAGACGCGTATCAGAAAAGAAGCTAAACGGTATCCGGCCCGGACGACACGCGATGATGGCCGTCTCTTCAACTGCATGGCGGGCAATACGACTATATGTATCAACCCTTACGGCGAGATAAAACCATGTCTCATCTTACCCCAACCCGCATACTCTATACGCGGCAGCACAGTTGAAGAGGGGTGGGATAAGATAAAAAGGTTTGTAGACGATATAAGGCCGCCTGAAGGATGGAGATGCGCTTCGTGCGAATATGAGAGATGGTGCGCAAAGTGTCCCGCCATGGCCTACCTCAACTCGGGAGATATCTTCGGGTGTACCGACCATCTCAAAGAGTCGGCGCGCGCCGGAAAAGAAAAGTATGAAGATAGCGCGAGGGCGGGATGATCAGGACTCGACAGTACAGAAGTTGGAGCGCCGTATTTCACGAAGACCACGCCGCCCGTCCCATCTCGATACAGATGGAGCTTACCTACAGATGTCCGCTCCATTGCATACACTGCTATTCCGACTGCTACAACAACCCGGGGTCAGAAGATAAGGAGTTATCCGCGGACGGCGTAAAGGATATGATGGATAAGCTATATGACGCCGGGTGCCTATGGCTCTGTCTTACCGGCGGTGACCCTCTGGTAAGGTCCGATTTTCCTGATATATATGAGTATGCCAGGAGGAAGGGGTTTGTGGTGACCGTCTTTACAAGCCTTGCCTCTCTGGACGATGTAGTATTGAAAAAGTTCATAGATATCCCGCCGTTTGTCATCGAGGTGACGGTAAACGGCGCCACGCCTGAGACGTATGAACGCGTATCGCAGGTCAAGGGTTCCTTCAGCAGGGTGATGGCCAATATGAAGAAGATAACGGATGCCCGGCTTCCGCTCAGGATAAAGGCGATGGTACTCAGAGAGAATATGCATGAGATGGATATACTCTCTGATCTGGGCAGGTCTTTCGGATGCGATGTAATGAGTAGCGCGATAATATCCGCCCGACTGGACGGTGATAGCGCCCCTTGTAAACACAGGGTCGAAATAGACGATCTTGTGAGGAGCGGGCCCGCAGCCGGTGCGTATTGCGGCGCAGGATATTTAGATAAGGCAGACCCCGGGACACGGGACCGGGAGAAGAATACGTTATTCTCTTGCCCTGCAGGGAAGTGGCAATGGAATATAGACCCTGTGGGCCGGCTCTCCTTATGCGCGCATCTCAGGGAGCCGTCTTATGATCTATCGAAGGGTGACCTGAAAGACGGCATGAGGGCACTGTACGGATATGTAAAGACCGGGGGTTTTTCAAAGCCATCCGAATGCGAAAGGTGCGAAATACGCCGCCTTTGCTATTCCTGCCCGGGAAGGGCAAAGCTCGAAACGGGTGATGAAGGGACGCCGGTGCCCTATTTCTGCGAATTGGCCAGGAGAGAGGCCGAGAGGTCATGATGAAGAAAAAGGTTCTTGTGATAGGGCTTGACGGTGCGACATTAGATATTATTAAGCCGCTTGCCGATAATGGGAGGTTGCCGAACTTTTCCCGGTTGATGAGAGAAGGTTCGTACGGAGTCCTGAAGAGCACCATCCCGCCCGTAACCCCATGCGCATGGACCAGTTTCGCGACAGGCAAGGACCCTTCAAAGCACGGCCTGTATGATTTCACGCTGTATGAGGGGGATCCGGAGAAGCAGACGAACGTGAACAGGACGTTCGCGAAGGCAAAGTCGTTATGGAGGATATTGACGGAGAACGGGAAGAGAAGTATCGTCATCGATGTGCCGTTTACCTATCCTCCTGAAGAGATAAACGGGTGCATAATCGCAAGGGAATTTTCACCCAGCGGGAAAAATTGTGCATATCCCAGGTCGTTATACGGATACCTGAAGAAGAACGGATTTATTAAAAAGGCGCCCGCGGAATTGAACGAAGTCCATCGCCACGACAACGCCCGGAACAGGGTTGACCGGAAGGTGATAAGTAAAATAGAGGCAAAGAGGATATCGGCAGAAAAAATAGCTAAAAATTTTCGAGAGTTGACGGAAGGCGTAGACAGGAACATACGGCTTTGCCGGCAGCTTATGGCAGAAGAGGAATGGGACTTATTCGTGGCCGTATTCATGTCGGCCGATCACGCCGGCCATTCGTTCTGGGGTGATAAAGGAAAGGTACATAAGGTATATGAAAAACTCGATGAAGCGGTGGGGATGCTCTTCCGGTTCGCCGGGCCGGAGACCTTGAAGCTGATAATCTCCGATCACGGTTTTACCTCGGTCCCCTATGCCTTCAACATAAACGAATGGCTGTGTTCCAAGGGGTTCCTGGACAAAAAGATAGATATCCCGTATCAGGATACCAGAAAGAGGCTGCGCAAGGTCTTGAAAAAGATACGGGACGATGCCGCTGAACGAAGACGCGGCAGGAAATATAAGTTCAAAAAATTTAAGTTTATATTGAATACCGATTATTCAAAGTCGAGGGCGTATCTGCAGTCGTTCACCTCTTACGGGGTGAGGATAAATCTGAAAAAGAGAGACGATCGGGGGATAGTCGGAGCGGATGAATACCGACCCATGAGAGAATATCTCATAAAAGAACTGAGCAGGTTAAACCATCCCCTGACAGGCAAAAAGTTATTTGAGCATGTGTTGAAAAAAGAAGAGGTGTACGCGCCGGGTCCTTTCGGCACGGATCCGGCCCCAGACATATTCTTGCTGACCGAGGGAATGGAGACGGCACTCGACGGAAAATTTGACCGGGATGCCAGAGTATTTAAAAAGACGGTAAAAGGGTACGGTTTTCATCATATAGACGGAATATTATTTGTCGAGGGAGAAGATATAAAAAATGGCCGCATATCGAACGCCGGCATCACCGATATAGCCCCGACCATACTCCATATCCTCGGTATACCCATCCCGGCAGATATGGACGGGAGGGTCTTAAAGGAGATCTTCAGCGATAGCTCCGAAGCGCGTAAAAAGGATGTCAGGCATGGCGCCGCCGCAACGGCGCGACAGCGTAGAGAGATATACCCGGATAGCGATGATGAGGATGTGAGGGCAAAGCTTGCCGCTCTGGGGTACCTGTGAAGATCCCGATAAAGACGGTGGAAGATCACCACGAGGCATATTATTTCTGGAGAGGCCTGGGTATGAGGAATGCCGTCCTCCTCCATTTTGATGCGCACATAGATCTTGAATTAGATCCTCCGATCGAATCGGTCATGACCGCCGATACCAAAGAAGGCCTGAAGAGACGGTTCGAAACTTACCTCAGGTTTAAAGAGCGGTGCAGGGGCGAGAGGGACCCGATAGATCCGGGGAACTATATATATTCGGCGATGAGGGACGGCATCGTCAGCGACTTTTACTGGATAATACCCGGGGACCGCGGCGAACTTGACAGGTCCCTGGAAAAGGTAAAGGATATTTTGCGGCGAATATCTTCAAGAGGGGCGTCCCCGGCCGGAGAGGCGGCATATTCCGGTGGGATCCTGACGACGAAGATATATAACAGGGACCTTGTCGTCACCACTATCGAGGACCTGCCCCGGGGCATAGACAATGCGCTGATCGATATAGACACCGACTACCTGACGACCGATACCATAAGACGGTCCGACCCGCGGACCTGTATCGGGAAGAGGATACCATGGCTTTGGCCGGACCGGTTCGTCGCGGAATTAGGCCGCAAAAGGATAGAGCCGTTATGTGTGACCGTATCCTATTCCGTGAACGGCGGCTATACCCCTATCATATATAAATTCCTGGGGGATGAGGTGTCGGCGCTTCTTAATGATGCAAAAAGCCCTTTCGTGGACGCGCTCTCGGAGAGGAGCAGGGCCGTTCAGGCATTTCATAAAGAGGATTTCAGTGGCTCTATAAATATCCTGCTCGGACTCGCGAAGAAGGCTGACGGTATAAAGATGGACCGGTCCCTGAATGAGAAATTCATGGCGCATATACATTTCCTCTTATTCAGGTGCTATGCGGAGCTGGGGTCGCGCGCTGAGGCAAAAAGGCATTATCGATCCAGCGTAGCGCTCGACGGAACATACGGCGCCAGGGATAATAATTATGGACCGTTGTACCTGGGAACTGAGGGAAGGCTGGGGGATGCGGAAAGGGAATTCAGGATGATCCTGGCGTCCGACAGGGGCAATCCGCATGCCTTATCAGGCACGGCAAAAGTATGGCTCAGGAAGGCGGGACGTCTCTCGCATGAGATACTCAAAGGTCGTTAAAGAGATATACCTGAATACCCTGGAAGAAGGGAGGCCTGTCACATTACCGTCATCCGGATGGTGCATGTGGCCTTTTATAAAAGGGGGTGATATCCTTACGCTGCGATCGGGATGCGGCAGGATAGAGATCGGTGATATAGCCATAGCGGATACCTGCAGCCCGGATGAGGTCCGTTTCGCGGGGCACAGGGTCATAGGTATAGAGACCGTCGGAGACAAAAAGATATATTTCCTGAAATCGGACAACTCCGCCGGCAAAAGCAGCGAATCGATACCGGAAGATAAGATCAGGGGAAGGATCGTGTCGGTCACCAGGAACGGACTGGTCTTCGATTACTCGATGCCCCATCTTAAGATGGTGAATCGCGCTATAGCGTTCATGTCGGCAAGGGCCCCTCTCTTATGTATATTTTTGAAGATGCCCGTATACCTGATAATAAAATGGCGGTTAATGATAAAGGACATGTCAAAACGGCCGATTCCTTGATTTTTGAGCGATCGTGTGGTATACTTTAGTACGCTTTAGTATTTATGCCGTTAATTTATATCTTTTTGGCTTAATTATACTATTTATCAATAAATTATACACAGATCATGCACTTTAAGGCACTAGAGCTGATAGGGTTTAAGTCGTTTGCCGAAAAGACAAAGCTCAATTTTGAACCCGGCGTCACGGCAATAGTCGGTCCGAACGGCTGCGGTAAGTCGAATATAGCCGATTCCATCAGATGGGTACTCGGCGAACAGTCCACGAAGAGCCTGCGCGCCTCCAAGATGGAGGACGTCATCTTCAACGGCACCGACAATAAAGAGCCGATAAATTTTGCCGAAGTATCCCTCACCCTGTCCAACGAAAAACGTATCCTCCCCATAGATTACGACGAAGTCACCATAAGCCGCAGGGTCTTCCGCTCCGGAGAGAACGAATACCTGCTCAATAAGACCCCCGTACGCCTCAAGGACATATCGGAGCTCCTGATGGGCACCGGCATAGGCGCGGAGAGCTACTCCATAATCGAGCAGGGTAAGATGGACCTCGTGCTCAGTTCAAAGCCGGAAGACCGCAGGTATGTATTCGAGGAGGCGAGCGGGATAACGAAGTACAAGTCGAAGAAGAGAGAGGCCCTCCGGAAACTCGAGCAGACCGAGCAGAACCTGCTCCGCATAAACGACATCATCCAGGAAGTCAAGCGTCAGATAACCTCCATCGAACGGCAGGCCCGCAAGGCCGAGCGTTATAAAGAGGATTTTGAAAAACTGAAAGATATGGAGGTCAGGATATCCTGTCTGGAATATAAAGACCTCAAGACCGGCGAGAGGACGCATGCGCTTGAGAGCCAGGACCTGAGGGAACGCGAGAAGGACTATAGCGCGGATATCGCCGCGATCAACGCAAAGATCGCCGATTACAGGCAGGCGCTCGAAGAGGTCAATAAGAAGATATTCGCCCTCAGGGACAGGCGTTCGTCGCTCTCCGGGGCCGTAGATATGAATGCCCACAAGATGGAGATAGACAGGGAGAGGATAGAAGAGTCGCGTTCATCCGAATGCACGCTTACGAAAGAGGTAGAGGGTTTGAGGGAGAAGATATCGCAGGAAGAGGCCTCGGCCGCAGGATTGAAAGCGGAGTTTGAGAGGGTGGCGTCGGAGAGGACGGCGCGGCAGGCATCGCTGGAGGAGAAGGACCGCACACTGAAGGACCTCAATAGAGATATAGAGGAGAGCGAAGAGAAGCTCAAGGTGTGCAAGGTGAGCACGGTCGATCATCTGGCCAGGGAGACACGCATAAAGAATGAGCTGATCAAACTGGGGGCGGACGTACAGAACAGGAAGGTCCGCGAGCGCCGGTTGAATATAGAGAAGGAGACGGTGCAGAAAGACCTGGAAGCGGTCGGCAGGATATCGGAGGCCATCGGGATCGAATTCGAAGAGGCCCGGAAGAGGGTGGCGGACTTAAGGTCCGACCTTGAAACGAAGACGAAGGTCTCGGAGGCGCTGGCCTCGGAATTGAAGTGCGCGGAGGAAGCGATCGCAAAGGAGGAGAACAGGAAGACCGCCATCAGGTCAAAGATAGAGTTCCTGGAAGACCTGGTCAACAGGTTCGAAGGCTTCAAGTCAGGTGTCAAGAACCTGCTTGTGAAGATGAGGGAAGAGAGGTCCTCGTTCGGCGGGCTTCACGGGGTCCTGGCCGATCTTATAAAAGTGGAGAGAGGTTACGAGGAGGCGGTCAGCACGTTCCTGGGAGAGGATGCCCAGCTCATCGTGGCGGAAAAGGATGACGATATAAAGAACGCGATCGGGTACCTCAAAGAGAGCAATTCGGGCAAGGCGACGTTCATATCGCTCCAGACGCTGGGGAGGATGCGTAAAGACCGGGCGCTTCCGGACGTATCGCCGGGTGCGGTGCCGTTCGAAAAATTTATAAAAGTCGACGAGAGGTTCGGCGCGCTGGTCGATTATTTCTTCGGGGGCGCTTACCTTACCGAATCGTTGGATGATGCCATAAAGCCGGACGTCGTGTCGGGACAGTTCGCCCTCGTCACAAAGTCCGGTTTGATGTTCAAGAACGGAAAGATATCCGGCGGCAGCGCGGCGGAGAGGGACGAATCCCTCCTGATAGGGCGCAAAGACCGCCTCGAGGCGCTGAAACGGGAAGCGGTGTCCGCGGAGGAGTCCGTCGCGGCGCTTACGGGATCCGTGCTCGATAAGCGGTCGCGTTTCGCTGCCCTCGAGAGCGAACTGAGGTCTATCGGGGACCGGGCGCATGCCGAAGAGATAACCCTTTCCAATATAAAGGTCAGGAAAGATGCCCAGGAAGAGAGCGTCAGGAAGTTCAATGACGAGCTCTCCGTGGTCGACCTTGAACTTGATGAGGTCAGGCAGGCGGTCGATGAGCTTACGACGAAAGGCGAGGCGCTTAATAAGGAGCTGAACGACACCGAGGCAGAGATGTCACGCGCGCAGCTATTCGCGGAAGAGTCGCAGGTCCTGATAAGCGATAAGAGGTCGAAGCGTGAACAGCTCATCCTGGAGATGGCCACCCTCAGGACGGAGACGCAGTCGTATGACAGGGAAGAGGAGAGCGCAAGGATAAATGCCGAAAGGTCCGAGTCGTTCCTGGCGGAGTTGAAGGCGACCTTATCCGCCAGGGAGGGGCTCTTGAGGGATGCCGGCGCGAAGATCATCTCCCTGGAAGAGGAGATCGCTTCTCTTGGTGCGCAGAACGGCACGATGGTCAACGATCTCAGGCTGCTGGACGATGAGTCCGCGGTGGTCGAGAGGTCCAGGTCGGAGGCGGTCGACAAGATGAGCATCGATGAGCTTCAACTCAAGGAGAAAGAGAGCGAGCTCGAGGCCATGCGCAACCAGGCGCGCGATCTTGACGTGAAGCTCACGGAGATAAATTACAAAAAGACGAACCTGCGCGAGCGCATACAGCAGGCATATAAGACGGACCTGGAGACGGTCCACGCGGAACCCGAAGAGACGATAGACCGCGACGCGTTAAGGGCGCAGGTGTCGGAGCTGAAAGAACGCCTGGACAGGATGGGCCCCGTCAACCTTGTCGCCATAGAGGAGCATAAGGAATTGGAGGAACGCCACTCTTTCCTGGTCCACCAGCAGGAGGACCTGGTGAACGCGAAGGAATCATTGCTGAAGGCGATCCAGAAGATAAATAAGACCACCAGGGAACTTTTTATGGATGCGTTCCAGAAGATACGGGTGGAGTTCAAAAATTTCTTCCGGCTCCTCTTCGGCGGCGGCCAGGCGGAGCTGGTGTTGATAGACGAGCAGGATGTGCTGGAGTCCGGCATCGAGATCATAGTGAGGCCGCCGGGAAAGAAGCTACAGAACATCATGCTGCTCTCGGGCGGAGAGAAGGCGCTTACGGCCATAGCGCTCCTCTTCTCTATATTCAAGGTCAAGCCGAGCCCGTTCTGCGTCCTGGACGAGATAGACGCGCCCCTGGACGAATCGAACGTCCTCAGGTTCTCCAATGTCCTGAAGGATTTTCTCAAGATATCGCAGTTCATCATAATCACCCACAACAAGCGCACCATCGAGCTTGCCGACGTGATGTATGGCATCACCATGCAGGAGAGGGGCGTCTCGAAGATAGTATCGGTTAAGTTACTGGATGAGAAGAAGAGGGCCAAGGAAGGCGAGAGCGTAGGGGCCCCCTCTTAAATATCGGTATTGACCTGCCTAAACCATAGCGGAAGAATAGAGACAGACCTTGTTCTTACCGGTGCGTTTTGCCTCATAGAGCGCCATATCGGCGCGTGATATCAGCTC
Source organism: Candidatus Omnitrophota bacterium (assembly GCA_041650805.1). Classification (NCBI taxonomy): domain Bacteria; kingdom Pseudomonadati; phylum Candidatus Omnitrophota; species Candidatus Omnitrophota bacterium. The sequence continues at coordinate 83,523 of JBAZKM010000003.1, forward strand.
ATCTTTCGTCAGGGCGTCTTCCGGGTAAGCCGCAACCCCTGCGCTTATGGTGAGACGCTTCGAAATGTCCTTTATGGTCTCATCGTCCGCATAGAGTTTTTCCACTTCACTCCTTATCCTCTCGGCGAAGAGGCGCGCGTTCTCTTTCGATGTGCTCGGCATTACGATCGCGAACTCCTCGCCGCCGTACCGGGCCACCGTGTCGCACTTCCTCGATTTGCCCTGCAGCACTTCCGCGATCTTCCGCAGGGCATGGTCGCCGCGCATGTGGCCGAGGGTATCGTTATAATTCTTGAAGTTGTCTATGTCGAGCATCACCATGCTGATGACGGTGTCATTAAGTTTGGCGCGTTCCATCTCTACCGAAAGGACATGCTGGAACTTTCCGTAGTTCCAGAGCTTGGTCAGCCAATCTATATTCGAGAGGTACACGGTCTCTTCGTACAGCCGGGAATTCTCTATGGCAAGCCCTGTGTGGTTAGCGAACATCGTGAGCATTTCGACATCGGATTTGGTTATCGGCTTTTTATTGAAGACGTTGTCTACGAGTATCGCGCCGAGCACCTTGTCCTTTGCCCTCAACGGTATCGTCACGAAGTAGTCGGTGTTCAGCATCTTCCGCAGGTCAGGGTCCACCCTGGACTTCGCCTCTTCGGTTATTATCTCGAAAGGCATGCCTTCGAGTATGGTGAGGGCGAGTATCCCCATATCTTCCCTGAGCGGTATCTTTATGCCCTTTACTATGGAGTTCAGCTTCGATTCCCTGTCGCTCTTGAAACCGTCATATGCAGCTATGAAGTCGTCGAGCGTCATCCTGCGCTGAGATATCGCGTGCCAGATCTTTCCTGCCTCATCGGCCGAGTGCGGCCCTATGCCCATTACGCCTTCAAGGACATTCTCTTTCTCGTTAACAAGGAAGAGCATGGCGCGGTTGAATCCGAGCCCCTCATGGGAAGTGAGGGCCGTGAGGATTATATAGAATATCTGGTCGAGCTTAAGGGTGGTCCTCATGGCGTTGGAGACCTCGTAGAGGAGCGCGAACTCCCACTCAAGCCGTTCCAGTTCCTGTTTTAAGTTCTTCTCTTTTTCCATATTTTATAAAAACTCGGCCGTGGCGCGTCTTCGCACCACGGCCTTGCGTTAAATGCGCTATTATTCGGCCGTTTTCCCATCTGCCGCTTTTTGAGGCGCTGCGGACGGGGCGGGGTTGCGTATGACACCCTGGCCCGGAGGAAGGGAAGAAGGCTGCCCCATCACAGGCGCCTTGACCTTACCGAAGGCCACATTGAGAGCCGTCTCTTTGCCGTCGGAGCTCCTGGCCATGATCCTTACCGTATCGCCGGGTTTAAGCTCCGAGATATCCGTTATCTTTGCCACTCCCGTAGTCGGCGTCAGTTCGACCGAATGGACCTTATTGTCCCGCTCATTCTTTACTTCGAGCACAGGTTTGGCCGGGTCAGAGGTATCTATCTTCGTCAGGGCGCCGAATAGCACGGTAAAATTCGGCCGTGGCATCCCGGGCGGCATGCCTTGCGGGATAGCCGGCATGGCCTGAGCGGCGGCGGGTTTCGATGCCTCATCCTTCGTATCGGCCGCATGGGCGGATAAGAGCATGGAGACGGAGAATAATGCGGTTACAAACGTTATCATGACCTTCTTCATAGTGAACCTCCTTATATATACCTTGTAATATTAACATAATACCATAGAGCTGTCAAGCATCCCGGGCATGTGCGACTTATTCATAGCTACGTCAATTCCAATAAAAGGGTTGACAGGGCTGACCGTCTGGTGTATGATACTTGCGATCTTCGGGGTGAGGCGAAATTCCTCAACCGGCGGTAAAGCCCGCGACTCCCGTATATAACGGGACAGAACTTGTGAAATTCAAGTGCCGACCGTTCCACCTACGCAGTTTTCGCTATTCAAGGGAGATTTGCTTCGGTGGATCCGCCGAAGCTCAAACGCGAAAGCATTTGAGCGAAGGCGGAATAGTCGGGATGGTAGAAGAGAAGATAAGTCCACAGTCGACGGTCCACAGTCCACGGTGGAAGATGAACCCCGAAGAAAGAGATCGGGGTTTTTATTTTATGAAATTTAATTCAATAAAAGAGATATTGGAAGACCTGAAGAAGGGCAGGCAGGTCATCGTGATCGACGATGAGGACCGCGAGAACGAGGGCGACCTCATAATGGCGGGTTGCCTGACCAAACCCGCAGACATCGCCTTCATGGCTACCCATGGCCGCGGCCTTATATGCGTCCCTATGGAGGCGCGGCGTCTCGATGAGCTGGACCTCCATCCGATGGCGACAAAGACATTCGATACTTACAGGACGGGATGGGCCATATCTTGCGATGCCGGGCGCGGAGTGACGACGGGCATCTCTTCTCACGATAGGGCCCTCACCATAAATATGCTGGCAAACCCACGGACCGTCCCGGGCGACCTCATAAGGCCGGGTCATCTATTCCCGCTCAGGGCTAACGAAGGCGGGGTGCTCGTGCGCGCCGGCCACACCGAGGCCTGCGTCGACCTTTTGAAGCTTGCGGGGCTCTATCCGGTCGGCGTCATATGCGAGATAATGAAAGATGACGGCACTATGGCGAGGACGCCCGACCTTCTGAGGTTCTCCAGGACGCACGGCCTCAAGATATGCGCTATCGCGGACCTTATAGAATACAGGAGGAGATCGGAGAAGCTCATAAAGAGGGTAGCCGAGACGGTGATCCCGACGGATTTCGGGAAGTTCAGGGTCTATGTTTATGAATCGGTGCTCGACAGGTATCATCACCTTGCCCTGGTAAAGGGCAGGCCGGATAAGAACGGGGCGCTCGTAAGGGTACATTCGGAATGCCTGACCGGGGATGTCTTCGGGTCCAAAAGGTGCGACTGCGGCGAACAGCTCCATAGGGCGATGAAAGTGATCGGCCTGTCCCGGGGCGGCGTCATACTTTATATGAGGCAGGAAGGCCGAGGTATAGGGCTCGCGAATAAGCTTAAGGCGTATGAATTGCAGGACGGCGGGCTCGATACCGTGGAGGCCAATAAGGCGCTCGGCTTTAAGCCGGACCTCAGGGATTACGGTATAGGGGCTCAGATACTGGCCGACCTGGGGTTAAAGAAGATACGGCTCCTTACGAACAATCCGAAGAAGGTCGTCGGGTTGGAAGGTCATGGTCTTGAGATCGTTGAACGCGTCTCCATTCAGGTGCCGCCTTCCAGGACGAATAAGCGGTATCTCAGGGCGAAGAAGGAGAAGCTGGGCCATTTGATAAGTATTTAAGCTGTCAGCTTTCAGCTGTCAGCTATCAGCAAAAAAAGCTGAAAGCTAAAAGTAAAGAAAGGGAGGATGAAGATGGCGAATCTGATAAAAGCGGATCTTATGGCAAAGGGTAAGAAGTTCGCGGTGGTGGTCTCCCGGTTCAATGAGTTCATATCGGGAAAGCTCCTGGAGGGGTGCCTCGATACCCTTACAAGGCACGGCGCCGCGGATAGTTCGCAGGATGTCGTGTGGGTGCCTGGCGCATTCGAGATACCTCTCATCGCGCTGAAGCTGGCAAAGGGTAAGAAGTATGACGCGGTCATATGTCTTGGCACCGTGATCCGGGGCGCGACGCCGCATTTCGATTTCGTCGCGAGCGAAGTGGCCAAGGGGGTCGCGAAGGTCTCGCTCGATACCGGGGTACCGTGCGTCTTCGGTGTCATCACCGCGGACAATCTCGAACAGGCGATAGAGCGTGCAGGGACGAAGGACGGCAACAAGGGGCGCGACGCCGCACTCTCGGCGATCGAGATGGCGAACCTGGCGGGCAAGGTATAATAATATAAGGAGAGGACATGAGGAAGCGGACGAAGGCGAGGGAATGCGCGCTGAAGGTGCTCTACGCGATCGACATAACGAAAGATGCCCCCGATAAGTGCATCGAGATGTTCTGGAAGAACAACGAAGAGGTCGAGGCGGCGGTCAGGGAATTCACGGATGCGCTCGTCCTGGGGGTGACGAAGAACAGGAAAGTCATCGACAAGGTGCTGTCGGATTATGCCACCAACTGGCAGCTTGAGCGTATGGCGGTAATAGACAGGAACATCCTGCGCTTCGCCACTTACGAGCTCCTCTTCTCCTCGGAGATACCGCCGAAGGTATCGATAAATGAAGCGATCGATATCGCGAAAAAGTACGGTGACAAGGATTCCGGAAAGTTCGTCAACGGCATCCTTGACAAGATCAATAAGACCGAAAGGAACAAAGCGAAATGAAATACGCCGACCTCCACGTGCATACCTTCTACTCCGATTCGACATTCTCTCCGGAAGAGGTCGTCTCCTGCGCCGTAGAGAAGAAGATAGATGCCGTAGCGATATGCGACCACGATTCGATCGACGGGATAGAGCCGTGCCGTCGCATAGGCGCCGAGCTCGGCGTCGAGATAATACCGGCGATAGAGCTTACGGCCGAGAAGGTGGATATAGAAGTGCACATGCTGGGATATTTTGTCGATTGGAAGATACCATGGTTCCAGGAGAAGTTGAGAGAGATACAGAAACTGAGGATAGGGCGTGTATACAAGATGGTCGATAAGCTTAAAGGCGAGAATGTAGAGATAGATCCCGATGATGTGTTCAAACTGGCGGGAAAAGGTTCGGTCGGCCGGCTTCACATGGCGCAGGCGATGTTGAAGGCGGGCAAGATAAAACGCCTTCAGGAGGCCTTCGACAAATATATCGGGTTCCTTAAGCCGTGCTATGTGCCGAACATAAGGTTCTCTCCGCAGAACGCCATAGAGCTGATATTGAGCGTCGGCGGGGTGCCGGTCCTGGCCCATCCTTATACAATAAGGAAGGACGAGTGCATACCGGAGTTCGTCGAATACGGCCTGAGGGGCATAGAGGTCTACCATACGGACCATAAGCCCATAATAGTGCAACACTATGAAGAGACGGCCAAGCGCTACGGGCTCATAGCGACCGGCGGTTCGGATTGCCACGGGCTCGGCAAAGGCAAGGTCCTCATGGGCGGCGTGCGGGTCCCGTACAGCGTGGTGGAAAAGCTGAAGGAAGAGTCGGAGAGGATACGCCGTGGCGTCTGACGGACATTACATGCGCCTGGCCATAAGGCTGGCAAAGAGGGCCGAGGGCATGACAAGCCCTAACCCCCTGGTAGGGGCGGTCATCGTCAGGAGAGGGAAGGTCGTCGGGAGCGGTTACCACAGGAAGGCGGGGCTTCCCCATGCGGAGGTGAACGCCCTTGGCCGCGCCGGACGGGATGCCCGGGGCGCGACATTATATGTCACCCTTGAGCCGTGTGACCATTTCGGCAGGACCCCGCCGTGTACGGACGCGATCATAAAGAGCGGCATAAAGAGGGTGGTCGCGGCCATGAAAGACCCGAATCCTGTGAATAACGGAAAGGGCATAAAGAAGCTGCGCAGACACGGGATAGAGGTGACGGTCGGCCTGATGGAAGAGGAGTCGCGGCTGATGAACAGGCCCTATCTGAAATTCATAACGGAGAAGATGCCCTACGTAACCATTAAGATCGCCGAGACACTGGACGGCAAGATCGCCACCAGGACAGGCGACTCCAGGTGGATAACATCGGACAGCGCCCGCCGTTACGTGCACAGACTGCGCGGATCCGCGGACGCAGTTATGGTAGGTGCCGGGACGGTCGTGAGAGACGATCCTCTCCTTACGGCGAGGATACCCGGCTCGAGGCAGCCCGTCAGGGTGGTAGTGGACAGTCGTTTAAGGGTGCCTTTAAATTCAAAGATCTTTTCGGGTATGAAAAGATCACCGGTGATAATAGCCACGACAAAAAAGGGGAAGGCCGCGAAGAGGTTCGAAGGGGCCGGGGCGCGTCTCATCTTCACCAGGATAAAAGCAGGACGCGTCGATATCAGGGACCTTCTGGAACGGCTTGCGGGTATGGGAATAACGAGCCTGATGGTCGAAGGCGGAGGCGAGCTCGTTGCCGGGTTTCTCGAAGAGGGTCTGGCGGACAGGGTCCTCTTCTTCATAGCGCCCAGGATAATAGGCGGCAGGGACGCGGTAACACCGGTGGAGGGCATGGGAGCGGCCAGGGTCGCCGACGCCATAGAAGTGGAAGAGGTGCGTATGAAAAGGTTCGGGAGAGATATACTTGTAGAAGGGACGATAAGGCGATGTTCACGGGGATAATAAAGGAGATAGGGATCGTACGTTCGCTCTCGGCCAGGAACGGTATCTATACGTTAAGGGTGGAGGCGAAGGCCGTATTTGAACGCGCGGCCCCCGGCGACAGCGTGGCGGTGAACGGGGTATGCCTGACCGTTACCGGGAAGGGCAAAGATCTCCTGACGTTCGACGCGGTGGAAGAGACCCTGGAGAGGAGCGATATAGGAAACCTGAGAGAAGGCCATCGCGTCAACCTTGAGGATGCCCTGCGCACAGGCGATCCCCTGGGGGGCCACTTCGTCTCCGGCCATGTAGATTGCCCCGGCACGATACTTTCGATAGAAAAGAGAGGCGGCGACGCAGTGATGGAGGTGGGATTCCCGGTCGAATTTTCTCCCTGGGTGGTGGATAAGGGATCGATAGCGCTTGATGGTGTGGGCCTTACTGTGGGCACGGTAAGAGGAGATAGGCTCACCGTCCATCTGATACCTCATACTTTAAGATCGACTACCCTGGGCGATAAGAGGGCAAGGGAGAGGGTGAATATAGAGTTCGATCTCATAGGGAAGTATATATCAAAGATGGCCGCCCGGGGAAGCGCATCGCCTGTAACCGAAGACCTGCTGCGAAGATCCGGGTTCCTGTCATAAGCGCAGATAAGATTATTCTCTTTATATTTGGAAAATATAACCTTTTGTGGTATATTTGAGTGAAAGGGAGGATGTGAAATCATGAAGAATACCATAACCATCGGCCTTATTACTCTATCTCTTCTGGCCTCGGCGAATTATGCCGAGTGTGACACGGCTATCAAAAAGTTGGGACGGGGTGTCGCCAATATCGGCACGGCACCTATCGAGGTCGTCGAGCAGATAAAGAGGGTGAACGATACGGACGGTCCCATAGCGGGTGTGACCTACGGCGTCCTTAAAGGCGTATTCATGACAGGGGTGCGCGTGCTTGTGGGGGCTTACGAGGTAGTGACGTTTCCCATACCGTTCCCCAAAAATTATGGCCCCATACTGAGAGACCCGGAATTCTTCTTTGAAGACATGAACTGGTAAAGGGAGTGCCAATATCCCCGTATTTAAAGGCCTGAGCCATCAGGCCTTTTTTATTGCCTGCCGCAACCTCATATGATAAAATATTATGTTAATTAGAAGATAGAAGAGAATCTATATCGGGGCGTAGCCCGCCTTCGCGATCAATGAGGAGTAGCGAAGATGCTTCGGCGGGCAAAAGCCAATAAGTGTAGCAATACAAAGCAGTTATTCATCGGGGCGTAGCGCAGTTTGCCTACAAAGGTTTGAAGCGAGTTTAAAACGGGGCGTAGCGCAGTTGGCTACTCTGGTTTTTTCAGAGAAAAAACCAGAGTGCCTACTGAGAGTTGAAACAAGTTTAAAACGGGGCGTAGCGCAGCTGGCTAGCGCGCTTGGTTCGGGACCAAGAGGTCGGCGGTTCAAATCCGCCCGCCCCGACCATCCGCCTTCGCAATCAATGAGGGGTAGCGAAGATGCTTCGGCGGATTTTATCCGCCATAGCCATCATGCCATAATATGCTGAAGGCGAAGGCGGATTTTATCCGCCATAGCCATCATGCCATAATATGCTGAAGGCGAAGGCGGATTTTATCCGCCATAGCCATCATGCCATAATATGCTGAAGGCGAAGGCGGATGAGCCCGCCGTAGCACCTTGTCTATTACTCGTTGATTGCGAAGGCGGGCCACTCTTAACTTATGGTCAAGTACGCACATAAGCGCATCCACGTCTATTATTCCGGATCTGTACAGGGTGTGGGGTTCAGGTTCGCCGCGGAACGGACGGCCGGCTCGCTCGGGCTGTCGGGTTGGGTCAGGAACTTAGGGGACGGCAGGGTGGAGACGGTGTGCGAGGGGCCGGAGGTGTCGCTAAAAGAGTTTCTCGGTAAGATCAAGAATATATTCGACGGTTACATAAGCGATGCCGATATCGAATGGGCTGAAGCTACGGGCGAATTCGAAGGTTTTGACATAACGGACGGCTGACTGCCTATATGCGATATGCCATACTTTCAGATATACACGGCAACATTGAGGCGTTCAGGGCCGTCTGTGACGCGCTCTCAACGGAGGGGATAGACAGGTACCTCTCGACCGGCGACGTCGTAGGATACGGCGCCGATCCCGCATCGTGCATAGCCCTTCTTAGGTCCCTTAAGCCGGAGGCTACCGTGGCCGGCAACCACGATTGGGGAGTTGCAGGTCTCGCGGATATAAGTTATTTCAATCATATGGCAAGGTCCGCCGTCATATGGACGAAAGGCGTGCTGGGGAAGGACGATATCGGCTATCTGGGATCTTTCCCGCTCGTATACGAGCGGGATGGGGTGACCGTAGTCCACGGCACGCTCGATGAGCCGGAGAGCTTTTCTTATATATTGACCGCCGATGATGCTTCTCCCACCGCGGATATGATGAATACGGATATATGCTTTGTAGGCCACTCCCACTGTCCGGGTATCTTCGTTTCAGCATCGGGTAGGGTGCGTCCGCTTTCCGGGACGGGCGTTACGCTTGAGAGCGGTAAGAGGTATGTGGTGAACGCAGGGAGCATAGGCCAGCCGCGCGATTCCGACCCCAGGGCTTCTTTCGTCGTATACGACGAAAGGGAGCGGACCGTAGAGATAAAGAGGGCGGCATATGACATAGGGGCCGCGCAGAAGAAGATCATGTCCGCAGGGCTTCCGCGGGAACTTGCTTTGCGTTTGGCCGAAGGGGCGTGAGAATGGACCTGAAGAGCGTAAGGGCCGAGATAGGTAAATTGAGGGACGCCATAAGGCGCCACGACCATCTCTATTATGTCCTCAGCAAGCCGTCGATCTCAGACCAGGAGTACGATCGTCTTTACAGGAGGTTGGTCGATCTCGAAAAGGCCCACCCGGCCCTGGTCACGCCGGATTCTCCGACACAGAGGGTCGGGGGCGAGCCGGCCAGGGCCTTTCCGGCAGTGAAGCATATCGCGCCCATGCTCAGCATGGACAATACCTATTCGGCCGAAGAGATACGGGAATTCGACAAGAGGGTCAGGAAGAACCTTAAGGGAGGCCCGGTCGAGTATGTCGTGGAACTGAAATTTGACGGTGTCAGCATATCGCTTTTATACGAGAACGGCGTCCTGACGCGCGGCGCGACCCGCGGGGACGGCGTAGAGGGGGACGACGTCTCGAACAACCTGAAGACGATACGTTCGATACCGCTCTCTTTCGATCCTGGATGCGGCAGGGTCCCGCGCCTTATGGAGGTCCGGGGCGAGGTCTATATGACACGAAAGGGTTTCGAGGATATAAATGCCGGTAAAGAGAAGGCGGGGGAAGAGCCTTTTGCCAATCCGCGGAACGCCGCCGCAGGCAGCCTGAAGCTTCTCGACCCGAATATAGTGTCAAAGCGGCATCTCGATATTTACGTTTACGGCGCGGGACATTATGACGGCGTGAAGTTCGATACGCATCTGGAGGTCCTCGAATATCTGAAGAGGGCCGGTTTCAGGGTAAACCCGCATTACAGGCTCTGCGGGACCGTTGACGGCGTGATAGAGTACTGTGATTCATGGGCGGATAAGAGAGGGAAGCTCGAATTCGACATCGACGGCATGGTCCTTAAGGTGAACGACCTTGCCGCCAGAAGGTCCCTTGGAGTGACCTCGAAGAGCCCCCGGTGGGCGATCGCGTATAAATTCCCGGCGGAAAAGGCGATGACGGGCCTCAGGGATATCGTGGTGCAGGTCGGCAGGACCGGCGCCATAACCCCCGTAGCCATCCTTGATCCGGTGCATCTTTCCGGCTCCACCGTTTCGAGGGCGACCCTGCACAACTTCGACGAGATAGAGCGGCTGGGCCTCAGGATAGGCGACCGTGTCTATGTAGAGAAGTCCGGCGAGATAATCCCCAAGGTCCTCGGCGTCGCTAAAGACAAGAGGACCGGGAAGGAGCGGCCGTTCCGCGTCCCGGAGAAGTGTCCCGCTTGCGGTTCGAAGCTCGTTTCGGCCCCGGACGAAGTCGCCATACGGTGTGAGAACGCCGGATGCCCCGCGCAGGTCAAAGAGCGTCTCCGTCACTTTGCCTCAAGGGATGCCATGGACATCGAGGGCATGGGCGATTCGATGGTGGACAGGATGGTGGAGAAGGGGCTGGCCGCGGATTACGGCGATATATATTATCTTAAATTCGAAGAAGTGAGATCGCTGGAACGGATGGCGGAAAAGAGCGCGCGTAACCTGATGGATGCCATCGAGAAGAGCAAGGCCAACGGCCTGAACCGGCTCATATATGCCCTCGGCATACGGCACGTAGGCGAGCGCTCGGCATGGGTCCTTGCGGAGAATTTCGGCACTATCGAAAGATTGAAAGAGGCGACGGTAGAAGAGCTGACCGCCGTCGGTGAGATAGGGCCCGTTATGGCCGGGTCGATCAATGCCTTCTTTGCCAGTAAAGAGAACCTGAGGATACTCAAGAAGCTTAAAGATGCGGGTCTCGCGATGGCCCGGGACGCGGCCGGGGCCCTTCCCGGAGGAGGGAAGCTCAGCAAGAAGACATTTGTCATTACCGGGACTCTCGTCTCGTTCACGAGGGGTGAGGCAGAGGAGACCATACGCAGATGCGGAGGGAACGTCTCCTCGAGCGTGGGCAGGAATACCGATTTTCTTGTCGTGGGCGGAGAACCCGGCTCAAAACTTGAGAAGGCGAGATCGCTCGGCGTGAGGACGCTGAGCGAAGAAGAGTTTAAAAAGATGACGGGGTGAAGAGATGAAAAAGGCATTGACGATCTTTCTCATATTCTTTCTGGCCGTGAACCTTACGGGGTGTGACGCGCTCAGGAAGAAGTTCACCAGGAAGAAGAAAGATGCGGTGAAGATGCCGCGTATATACCAGGTCAAGAAGTACGAAAAGAAGCCCACCCCGGAACTCTACAAAAAACACTACTCCTACTGGATGACATGGCAGTCCGAGCTGATAAGGGTGCTGGGGGAGAACCATAAAAAAGATATGAGGTGCATAGAAGAGATAGTGGGGAACCTCAAAGACATGCGCAGCATACTGGTCAAGGAGAAAGGGGATGAGCTCACCCCGCATATCGAAAAGATGGAGTCCCTGAGGGATTCCATATTCCGCAACGAGATCTCGCAGGCGAACAGGGATTATTCGAGGAGGACGCTGGAGCGGGAGGACCGTCTCATAAAACGCGCCTTCCCTTACGACAAGGTGAAAGATTACCTTAAGAAGAGTTTTGAGGATGAGCCGGGACAGGGTGAGTGACACCATCTTTGAGCATTTTATCGTGGGGCCCATGGACGTCAACTGTTATCTCCTGGCCGACCCGAAGACGAGAGAGGCATGCCTCATCGACCCGGGGGCGGAGCCGGACAGGTTAAAGAGGTCCTTGAACAAAAAGGGCCTGACGCTCAGGTTCATAATAAACACGCACGGCCACGGGGACCACATCGCCGCTAACGGCTGCTTCGATGCGCCCGTATATATACATCATCTTGACAAAGATTTCCTGACCGACCCGGAAAAGAACTTATCCGAATATATCGGTTTCCCGGTGCGCTCTCCGGAGGCGAAGAGGCTGTTGTCCGATGGGGATGAGGTGATGCTGGGCGGCGTCCGCCTGGAGATACTGCATACGCCGGGACATACGCCCGGGTCCATATCTATAAGATGGGAAGGCGCGGTCTTTACCGGTGATGCCCTCTTCGCGGGGAGCGTAGGGCGCACCGATTTTGCGTACGGGGACGGCGCGCTCCTTTTAAGGTCGATAAAGAGTAAACTGCTGGTGTTGGACGATGATGTGGCCGTCCTCCCCGGCCACGGCGAATCATCGACCATAGGCGAAGAGAAACGGTCGAACCCGTTCTTATAGAGCTATCAGCCGTCAGCTCACAGCTATCAGCTAAAACAAAAACCTGATAATTGCTGAAAGCTGAAAGCTGAAAGCTGAAAGCTGAATAAATGAAGACGCTCATAGATGAGTTTTTGAATTACCTGACCGTCGAAAGAGGGCTCAGCAGGAACACGATCGCCTCTTACCGGACCGACCTCATCTCGTTCTTAGGCCACCTGGAAAAGAAGGGCCATCCCGATGCCGAAAAGGTCAAGAGGTCCGATATAACCGGCTACCTACTGTATCTGAAGGACAAAGGCCTGTCCAGCAATTCGATATCGAGGGCGCTTGTCGCGATAAAGGTGTTCTACAAATTCATGGTACAGGAACGTTTTGTGAAAGAGGATGTCGCAGGGGTGCTTGAATCGCCCAAATTGATACGTCCTCTTCCGAATGTGCTGGGGGCGCTTGAGGTCGAAAAGCTCCTGGGCGCTCCGGACACCCGGGATTGGATGGGATTGAGGGACAAGGCGGCGCTTGAGCTTATGTACGCGACGGGCATGCGTGTTTCGGAGATGGTGGAGCTGACGATGGACGGCCTTAACCTTGATGTGGGGTTCATAAAGTGCAAAGGGAAAGGCGGCAAAGAACGTATAGTGCCGATAGGGAGAGAGGCGAAGAACAGCGTCCTGCGTTACATCGAGAAGGTGAGGCCGCGGCTTTTGAAGAAGAAGACGGACAGCCATCTCTTCCTGACGCGGCTCGGGAGGAAGGTCTCCCGCCAATCTTTCTGGAAGATGATCAAACGGTGCGCAAAGGCCGCCAGGGTCAAGAAGGATATCACGCCGCATACGCTCAGGCACTCATTTGCCACGCATCTCCTTGAACGCGGAGCGGACCTCAGGGTGGTACAGGAGATGCTGGGGCACGCCGACATATCGACGACCCAGATCTACACGCACATAAACAAGGAGCGGCTGAAGTCGATACACCGCCAGTTCCATCCGCGACCTTGACATCAGGGAAACATGGACCCGATGACGGCACATAGAAATATCTCAAAGGAGATGCGCGCGGCGCTTCCGGAGGATACCCTGAAGCTCCTGGAGAGGATAGGGCTTCTCGCCGGTTCCTGCGGATACGGCGCATTCATAGTCGGAGGGCCCGTAAGGGATATCCTCCTCGGCACAGGCAACTCGGACCTGGATATCGCCGTAGAGGGCGACGCCATAGCCATGGGCCGTCTTCTGGCGAAGAAGCTCGGCGGAACCGTTGTCACTCATAAGCGTTTCGGGACCGCGACCGTCTTCGCCGGCAAAGGGGTCAGGATAGACCTCGCCACGGCCCGCACAGAGATATATGAGAGGCCGGCAGCTTTACCGGTGGTGAAATCCGGCTCTCTCAGGGATGACCTGATGCGGCGCGACTTCACCATAAACGCCATGGCGGCCAGCATCAGCAAAAATAGTTTCGGCCGGCTCGTCGATTTTTTTGGCGGGGAGACGGACCTGCGGAACGGACGCATACGCGTACTGCACGACTCAAGTTTCATCGATGACCCGACCAGGATATTCAGGGCGGTCCGTTTCGAGCAGAGGTTCGGTTTTGTCATAGACCGCCGCACCGAGCGCCTCATCCGGGATGCGGTGAAGACGGGGATGTTAGACAAAGTCGCCCCCGGGAGGATACGGAACGAGGTAATCCTCATACTGAAGGAGAAGGACCCCGTTAAGGTGCTGGAGAGGATGGCGGCCCTTCACGGGCTCAGGTCCATCCATCCCGGTATAAAGTTCGATGAGGCGGCCATGAGGCTGTGCGGTTCTGTCGGTGAGGTCTCGGCGCGGTATGAGGACGCCCTTTCCGGAAGAGCGCCGATCGAGAGGTGGATCATATATCTCATGGCGCTTATCGACGGCCTGACATATGCACAGTCGCGCGAACTTTGCGGGCGTTTCGCATTCAGACGCGGGGAGACGATGCGGATATTGTCGCATAAGAAGCATGGCCGGGCTATAATGAGAGCCCTGGGCGTAAAGGGGGCGGTCCCGCCGCACGTAGTATACAGATTGCTCGAGCCGCTCTCTTACGAAAACGTCCTCTTCCTTATGGCGAGGGCCGATTCGAAGAAGGCGAGATCAAGGATAAAAGATTTTTTTGAGAAGTATAGCGGCTCAGGCCTCACGGTCCGGGGGAGCGATCTTAAGGCGCTTGGCCTGAGACCCGGTCCGGAATTCAGCAGGATACTCCGGAAAGTCCTGTATAGGAAGATCGACGGAGCCCTTCCGGCAAGGGAGGATGAGCTCAAATACCTGAGATCTTTAGTTAACCGTATTGACGGAGCGTAAAATATGACGACGAGACCGGAGAAGGTGCAGGAAGCGCTGAGGCAGGAGTTGAGCAGGATAATACACGGTGAGCTCAAGGATCCGCGTCTCGGGTTCCTGACGATAACGTCTGTGGAGCTGACCAAGGACCTGAGATATGCCAAGGTGTACTTCAGCGTCCTGGGAGATATTAAGAATAAGAAATTGGCCCTGAAAGGGCTGAACAACGCGAAGGGGTACATAAGGAACCTCGTAGCGGATCGTATCAAGCTGAGATTTGTGCCTGAGCTCAGTTTCCGGATAGACGATTCTTTCGAGAAGACGAGGGAGATACTGGACCTTCTGGACAGGGTTAAAAAGGAGACAGCTCATGAAAAGGGTGATAGAAGCGATAAAGAAGCATAAGACCTTCCTGATAAGCGCGCACGTGAACCTGGAAGGCGATTCTCTGGGCAGCCAGCTGGCGATGAAGCGCCTCCTGACGGCGCTCGGCAAAGAGGCGTTCATACTCGACGCCGATAGCGTGCCGGAGCACTACAAGTTCCTGCCCGGGACGGGCGATGTGCTGAATTCGCTGAAGGCAGGCAGGACCTTCGATGCCGCCATGATCCTCGACTGCCCTACCATGAAGCGGATAGGGAAGGTGGCCGATCTCATACCGAAAGGCACCTATATCATCAATGTGGACCATCACATATCGAACGAGAAATTCGGGGACGTGAACTGGGTGGACCCCGATGCCAGCTCTACCGGAGAGATGATATACCGGCTCTTCAGGGATGCGTCCCGGCAGATCACCAAAGAGGTGGCGCTATACCTCTACATCGCCATACTTACGGATACAGGATCGTTCAATTACGACAACACCTCAAGCGTCACCCATGCGATAGTGAGCGAGCTCCTCGGTTACGGCCTCGACCCCAGCAGCATATCCGAGAATATATACGAACGGCGTTCTATGGCCGATATAAAACTTCTCGGCATGGTCCTCTCCTCTATAAATGTGAACGGCACGGGGGAGGTCGCATACGCCGAAATAACGGGCGATATGCTGCGCAGTACGGGGGCCGATATAGCGAAGTCGGAGGGGTTCGTGAATTATGCCAAGTCGATAGATACGGTGAAGGTCGCGATACTCTTCAGGGAAGATCCCAAGGAGAAGGGCTCTATCAGCGTCAGCTTCAGGTCGAAGGGCGACGTGAACGTGAACAAGATAGCTTCCTACTTCGGCGGCGGCGGCCACAAGAAGGCGTCCGGATGCGTCATCGCGGGCTCTCTCGCCGATGCCGAGCGCAAGATACTGGCGAAGGTGGAAGAGGTTTTGCGGCAGAAATAGGGTAGTTAGCTTTCAGCAGTCAGCTTTCAGCTAAAAACTTAAAAAGCTGGCAATTGCTGAAAGCTGATGACTGACAGCTGAAAGCTAAAACTATGGACGGCATATTAATAGTAGACAAGCCCAAAGGAATGACGAGCCATGATGTCGTCGATCTCGTGCGCAGGCGGTTCGGGATCAGGAAGGCGGGGCACGGCGGGACGCTCGATCCCATGGCGACGGGCGTTCTGGTGCTCTTATTGGGAAAATATACGAAGGCCTCGCATGCGTTCCTCAGCGATGACAAGGAGTACGAGGCGACGCTCATGGTCGGCGCGACATCGGATACGGGAGACGCTGAGGGGAAGCTGACCGAGAGATGCGCGGGCGTAAGCTTCACCCGGCAGGAGATAGAGGATGTCTTCAAGAGATTCACGGGCCGGATAGAACAGGTCCCTCCCATGTACTCCGCGGTCAAGTTCAAAGGAAAGAAACTGTACGAGCTGGCGCGCAAAGGATTGACGGTCGACGTGAAACCGCGCACGGTATTCATCAAGGAGCTTGAGATATCACGCGTGGAACTTCCCGAGATATCATTCAAAGTGACCTGTTCCAAGGGTACGTACATACGGCAGCTCTGCGCGGACATAGGCGCGCGGCTCGGGTGCGGTGCGTATATGTCTGAACTGCGCAGGACGAGGTCGGGAAAGTTCGTCCTGGGCGAGGCGCTTGGCATCGAAGAGTTGAAGTCCTCGACGGCCGGGGAACTGGAAAAGCGGCTTTACCATATATGAAGATCATAGAAGGAACGAAGGGAATAAAGATCAGGCGTTCCGTCGTGACGATAGGCGTATTTGACGGGGTCCATGTAGGGCACGTCAGCGTGATACGCAAGACGGTGGCGCGGGCGGCAAAGATGGGTATACCGAGCGTCGCGGTGACGTTCGATCCCCATCCGGCGAAGGTACTGTCGGGTAGGCATAGCGCCCCCAGCATCATGTCGCTCGCTCACAGGATACGGCTCATATGCCGGCTGGGAGTAGATTACGTCGTCATAATGAAATTTACAAAAGGGCTTGCCGGGATATCTCCCGGGCGCTTTGCCGGCGAGATACTGCGCTCCGGGCTCGGCACGCGCGAGATATACATCGGAGAGGATTTCTCTTTCGGCAGGGGCGGGTCGGGCACCGTATCGACGCTTAAGTTCCTGGGGAGAGATCTCGGTTTCATGGTCCGGGCCGTCCGGCCGGTGCGCAGATACGGCCGAGTCGTGAGCTCAAGTTTCATACGCGATCTTATAATAAAGGGCGACCTGGCAAGGGCGTCGGTGCTGCTGGCAAGGCCCGTCTCCATACTGGGCACGGTAGTCAGCGGCCTCGGCAAGGGCAGGATACTGGGGTTCCCTACGGCGAATATCGATCCTCACCACGAAGCGGTGCCGCCTTACGGCGTCTATGCCGTCAGGGTCAATTACGGCGGAAAGATGTTCGGGGGTATCCTGAATATAGGGCTCAGGCCGGCCTTTTTCGATCCCGGCCCAGAGAGAGAACCTACCATAGAGGTTCACATATTCGGCTTTAATAAGATGATATACGGAGAGGAGATAGAGATACTCTTCGTGAGGAAGATGAGGGATGAGCTGAAGTTCCGTGACAAGGCGTCGCTAACGGCCCGGATAATGCGCGACGCGGCGCAGGCGCGGAAGATTTTGGGCTTTACAAAATAGTATAATTATGTTAATATAACCAAAAAGTGAGGTGTAAATTGGTGTTGGAAAAGACGAAGAAGAAAGAACTCATAACCGGTTTCAAGGTGCATGAGAAGGATACCGGATCCCCGAGCGTGCAGATAGCGCTTCTCACGGAGAGGATAAATTCCCTCTCGGACCATTTTAAGATGCATAAGCGCGACCACCACTCTCGACGCGGGCTTCTGCGCATGGTCAGCATCAGGAGAAGGTTATTGGAGTATCTGAAGCGTAAAGACGAAAAAGAGTATCAGGATATAGTAAAGAAGCTGGACCTGAGAAAATAAGACGGATATGCACGGATAAAAATCGGATGGACACGGATTGTCCGTGTTTATCCGTTAGAGATCCGTGTTAATTTGTGATTATTATAAAGAAAAAGGAAAATATGATAAACAAATTCGAAACAAAATTAGGGGAAGAGGTACTCACGATAGAGACCGGCAGGATGGGGCGGCAGGCGGACGGCGCCTGCGTGGTCCAGCTCGGCGGGACTGCCGTGCTCGTTACGGCCGTATGTTCGGAGAACACCAGGGAAGATATCGACTTCTTCCCGCTGACCGTAGAGTACCAGGAGAGGACCTATGCCGCAGGGAAGATACCGGGCGGTTTCTTCAAGAGAGAAGGAAGGCCGTCGGAGAAAGAGATCCTCACAGCGCGGCTCATAGACAGGCCGATAAGGCCGCTCTTCCCGAAAGGGTTCGTGAACGACCTTCAGATCGTCGCTATCGTGCTGTCGAGCGACTCCGAACACGATTCCGACGTCCTGGCCATGATAGGGGCGTCGACCGCGCTCTCGATATCGGGCATACCGTTCGAGGGGCCGATAGCAGCCCTCCGCGTGGGCAGGATAGACGGCAAATTCATCATAAATCCCACATTCAAAGACCTTACCACGAGCGACGTCGACCTGGTGATAGCCGGCACCGGCTCAAAGATAGTCATGATAGAGTCCGAAAGCAAGGAGTTGAGCGAGGAGGTGCTCTTCGACGCCATAACGTTCGGCCAGAAGCATCTCCAGCCCATCATAGACCTGCAGGAGAAGATGATTAAGGAGTGCGGTAAGCCGCAGAGGCAGTTCCAGCTCTGCCTGACCAGCGAAGAGCTTCTCAATAAGGTCCGCGCGTCTTCGGTGGCGCGGCTTGACGAGATCAACCGGTTGAGCACCAAAGAGCAGCGGGAAGAGGCGATGGCCCTCCTCTCCAAAGAGCTTATCGGGAAACTCGTTACCGAGGATTCGGGATACAGCGAGAAGGAAGTGAAGAACGCGCTCTTCGAGGTCGAAGAGGAAGAGGTGAGGAAGTTCATCGTCGGGAAGAAGAAGCGCGTCGACGGCAGGCGCTTCGACGAGATAAGGCAGATCACCTGCGAAGTGGGTGTGCTGCCGCGCACGCACGGGTCGAGCTTATTCACGCGCGGGCAGACCCAGAGCCTTTCGGTGACGACTCTCGGGACGAGCGCCGACGAACAGAAGATAGATGCGCTGGAGGGCGAGACGCAGAAGAGCTTCATGCTCCACTATAATTTCCCCCCGTTCTCCGTGGGGGAGGTCAGGCCGATCCGCGGGCCGGGGAGGCGCGAGATAGGGCACGGGGCCCTTGCGGAGAGGGCGCTTAAGGCCGTCATGCCCTCCAAAGAGGCGTTCCCCTATACGGTCAGGGTCGTATCGGATATACTCGAGTCGAACGGTTCTTCCAGCATGGCTACGGTCTGCGCAAGTTCTCTCTCTTTGATGGATGCCGGGGTCCCGATCACGAGACCCGTGAGCGGCATAGCGCTGGGGCTCATAACCGACAAGGACGAGAAGATACTCCTTGCGGATATAGCAGGCGTTGAGGACCATTACGGTGATATGGATTTCAAGGTCGCCGGGACGGAAGTCGGAGTCACCGCTCTCCAGATGGACCTCAAGGTCAGCGGCGTCGATACGGTCCTCATAAAGAGGGCGCTCGAGATGGGCAAGACGGCCAGGGCATTCGTGATGGAGAAGATGATGCAGGTCATCGCCAGGCCCAAAGAGTCGGTATCGGAGTTCGCGCCCCGTATCGTGAGTTTCAAGATAAGCCAGGATAAGATCGGCGAGGTGATAGGGCCTGGCGGCAAGATAATAAAGAAGATAATACAGGATACAGGCGTCACGATCGATATAGACGATGACGGTACTGTCCAGATAGCGTCTACCGACCCGGCGGCGATGGAGAAGGCGGTCAACATAGTGAAGGGCATAGTCGAAGAGCCGGAGGTCGGGAAGGTCTACACCGGCACGATAAAACGCATAATGAACTTCGGCGCCTTCTGCGAGATAATGCCCGGCAAGGAAGGCCTTATCCATGTGTCGGAACTGGCGGACAGGTTCGTAAAGAACGTGGAAGACGAGGTAAAGGTCGGCGACGAAGTTACGGTGAAGGTCATAGAGATCGACGAACAGGGCCGTGTCAACCTCTCCCGTAAACAGGTCAATTCGCCTTCTTCTCCCGCGGAGGGCGGGGGAGAGCACCGCGAGCATCGCGAACATCGCGAACGCGGTGACAGGGACAGGCCGCACCGCCGTCCCAGATAAGGCCGCCTGTATTGACGCGCCGGTCCGTGTTAAATAGGATCTCTGAGCTCATTTGAAGAGCGTTACGGTTTCGATCAAGAAAAAAGACGGCTGCGATGACATGCCGGTCCCGTGTTACGCTACGGCAGGTTCGAGCGGGATGGATCTCTCGGCTGACGTCGAAAGCGAAGTCACGATAATGCCGGGCGAGATAAAGCTTATATCGACCGGCATTTATGTAAGCATACCCGTCGGATATGAGGCCCAGATACGGCCGCGGAGCGGCCTTGCCCTCAAACACGGCATAAGCCTGGTGAATACCCCGGGCACCATAGATTCCGACTATCGCGGGCTCCTGAGCATCATCGTCATAAACCACGGGAAGGACCCCTTCACCATACGGCGGGGCGACAGGATCGCCCAGATGGTGATAAACGAGGTCATACGCGCCGAGATCGCGGTGAAGGAAGAGCTGGATGCGACCGAGAGGTCGCATGGCGGTTTCGGCCACACGGGCAGACGCTAGTTCATTTTACCTTTACAGGTGTTATGGATAAGACCAGGTGGAATGAGATACAGGCCGTCCTTCTTTTTGCAGTGGCCGTCCTCATATTTATCAGCCTCATCACGTTCGATTTTTCAGACCTTCAGTTATTCACCTCGACCCCGAACTATCCCGTAAGGAATTTTGCGGGGCTCTTCGGCGCCTACCTGGGGGCCGTCCTCTTCTTCGTCATGGGCCTGAGCGCCTATATCATACCCGTGCTTGTCCTGACGTGGGCGCTAGCCCGGTTTTCCGGGATCACCCCGCAGAAATTGTACTTCAAGATATTCGGGACGTTCTTCCTTGTGATGGCCTCAAGCGCCATCTTCTCCATAATAGGACGCGGAGACAACGCATTCCGTTTCCGACTCGGCGGCACCGTAGGGCTGGTATTTTCGGACTTTCTCATAAAATACCTGGGAAGGGGAGGGGCATTCGTCGTCATAATAGTCCTCTTTCTCCTCTCCATATTGCTCGCCACGGAGTTTTTGCTCATACCGTTCCTTTCGGGGTTGTTCAAGCGCGCCCGCTCGCTCCCCTCAGGCATTAAAGAGAGGATCATGGAAGAGCGCGAAGCGGTGACCATGAAGATAAAGCGGCCGTCCGGCCCGCCGCAGTTAAAGGAGAAGAGGGACGAAGACGCCCCGCCCTTAAAGAAGCCCGCCTTCTCGCCGGCCGAAGCCATCAGGAAGAAGCTTATGCCGCAGCCCGAAAGGCCGGCGCCTGTCAGGGCGAAAGCGGCGGTAGAGGCAAGGCGTATCGACCCGTCCGGTTACAAACTTCCGGGGCTCGACATACTGGAGTCCCCTCCCCCCATAGAGAATAGGAAGATAAAGGAGGACTTCCAGGAGAACGCGACCATACTGGAAGAGACGCTGAGGGATTTTGACATAGAGGCGAAGGTCGTGAATTACAACAGGGGCCCGGTGATAACGCGGTATGAGCTAGAGCCTGCCCCGGGCGTCAAGATACACCGCATCACATCGCTCGGAGATAATATAGCCCTTGCTATGAAGGCGCAGAGCGTCAGGATAGTGGCCCCGATACCCGGAAAGGGGACGATAGGCGTGGAGGTGCCGAATTCCGCGAGCACCCTGGTATACCTGAAAGAGATACTCGATTCGAAAGAGTACCGGGATTCGGCCTCGAAATTGAAGCTGGGCCTCGGTAAAGATATAGCGGGGACCCCGGTCATAGCCGATCTTTCCACAATGCCGCACCTCCTGATAGCTGGCGCAACCGGGTCCGGTAAGACCGTATGCGTCAATGCGCTCATAACGAGCATACTCTATAATTCGACCCCGGACGAAGTGAAGTTCATAATGATAGACCCAAAGAGGGTCGAGCTCGCGGTATTTAACGATCTCCCCCACCTCCTTGCGCCCGTCGTGACCGACTCGAAGAAGGTGGCAAGCGTCCTGGAATGGCTCGTGGGCGAGATGGAAGGAAGGTATGAGCTCTTTGCAAAGATGACAGTCCGTAATATAGACCTTTATAATGAGAAGATGGCAAAATCCGCCGGCGCGTCGTCCGCAGAAGACGCGATGAAGAAACTGCCGTACATAGTGGTCATCATAGACGAGCTTGCCGATCTCATGATGATAGCGCGGCAGGACGTCGAAGGCGCGATCACGCGCCTCGCCCAGCTTTCCAGGGCCGTCGGGATACACATCATACTGGCGACACAGCGCCCGTCCGTTGACGTCATCACCGGCGTCATCAAGGCGAACTTTCCTGCGCGCATCTCGTTCAAGGTGGCCTCAAAAGTCGATTCGCGCACCGTCCTCGATATGAACGGCGCCGATAAACTGCTGGGAAGGGGCGATATGCTCTTTGTGGAGCCGGGGGCATCGAAGCCGGTGAGGGCGCAGTGCAGCCTGATCCAGGACAGGGAGATAGAGCGGATCACCGCCTTTATAAAATCACAGCGCGGGCCGTCTTACGCGGAGGGCATTCTGGAGAATGAGAAGAAGGGTTCGTTCAAGAAATTCGATAAGGATGAGGTGTATGAAGAGGCGGTGAAGCTCATCCTGGAGACGCGGCAGGCATCGGTCTCTGTCCTGCAGCGGCGGCTGGGGCTCGGCTACACGCGCGCGGCCCGGCTGATCGATATGATGGAAGACGAAGGCATAGTGGGCCCGTATCAGGGGTCCAAGCCCCGGGATATACTTATAAGTATAGAGGAGTACCAGACGAAAAGTGGCGGATGAAATAGGGACTTCAAAGAGATCGATGACGACCCTGGGTGAGCGGCTTAAAGGCGCACGGGAGAAGAGAGAGCTCACGATAGACCAGGTCCACAAACAGACGCATATCCATTCCACGGTCCTGAGGGCCCTCGAGGAAGGGCGCTGTGACGATATACTCACACCCACCTATGTGAGGAGCTTCCTGAAGAAGTATGCCCACCACGTAGGAGTGGATGTAAAATGGGTCCTCGACGAATACGACCTTATAAATTCCGCAAAGGCGGGCGGGAAGGGCCCCAGGGAAGAGAAGATGCCGGAGGTGAAGTCATCCGAGATCGCCTCGCACTTCATACACGCCTTGAGCATCATCCTCCTCCTGATCGCGCTTCTCCTCCTGATATCGTTTTTGGGCAAAAGGATATTTTCGTATCTCTCTTCCGTACGTAAGAGCCGGCCTGCCATGACCAGCCCGGCCGTCCTCCCCGGGAAAGGGAAGGCGGTGAAGACGAGGCAGGTTATAACGCCGGTCAGGAGCAAAACCGCGGCCAAGGCAAAGCCCGCCCAGCAGGCCCCGGCGCCGGCCAGGAGCCCTGCCGCGGTACAGACGGCCGTTAAGAGCGGGCCGTTCAGGTTGACCATTAAGGTGAACAAGGCCGTAATGGTGGAGCTGAAGCGGGACGGAGAGGTCCTATTCAAGAGGCTGCTTTCGAAGGGCACAGTAGAGACATTCTCCGCAAATAATAAGATAGAGATCTACGTAGCGAACGGGGAGGCGATAGAGCTGATCCTGGACGATAAGTCGTGGGGGTCGCCCCGCAAGGGTGTGATAAAGAACCTTGAAGTGACATCGCAGGGTATCAGGATACGCTAATATCGATGGCCAAAGTAGGGATCGTCAGTTTAGGATGCCCGAGGAACCTTGTCGATTCTGAAGTGATGGTCGGTTCTTTGAAAAGGGCCGGATTCGAGCTGACAGATATCGAAAATGGGGTCGACATATGCCTTGTTAACACATGCTCGTTCATCGACTCCGCGCGGGAAGAATCTATAGACGCGATACTCCAGGCCGCATCCCTTAAGAGAGATGGTAAGATAAGGCATATGGTGGTCGCGGGGTGTCTTGCGCAGCTCGGGAAAAAAGAGCTTCTTAAGGATATCCCCGAGATCGACCTCCTCATAGGCACGAACGATTTTCACCGGATAGGAGAACTGGTAAAGGGGCTGGGGCACGGCGTCTCCTGCGCCGTATCGCGGAAGCTCGACCACCTCTATACGGAGGACTCGCCCCGCTCGCTGCTTACCCCGAAACATTACGCATATGTCAAGATAGCGGAAGGATGTGACAATAGCTGCAGCTATTGTATCATATCGCGCCTCAGGGGCTCTTTCAGGAGCAGGCCGATGGCATCCATAGCCGGAGAGATAAAGCGGTTATCGGCCGGCGGGGACCTGAGGGAGATAGATCTGATAGCGCAGGATACGACGCTCTTCGGCCGGGACAGGCCGGGTAAAGAAACCCTGCCGGCCCTGCTCAGGACCATATGCCGGATGAGGACGTCCGTGGGATGGATACGTCTCCTCTACACACACCCGGCGCATTATTCCGACGACCTCATAGATACGATCGCGCATGAAGGGAAGATCTGTAAATACCTCGATATACCGGTACAGCATGTAAGCGACAGCATATTGAAACGGATGAACCGTCATACGACGAAGAAGGCGATCATCGGCCTTCTGGAAAAGATAAGAAAGAACGTAAGAGGAGTAACGCTCAGGACTTCCATAATAACGGGATTCCCGGGCGAGACGGAAGAAGAGTTCAGGGAACTCATCGATTTCGTAAAGCGGATGAGGTTCGAGCGGCTCGGCGTATTCATATATTCGCGTGAGGACGGGACGAGGGCGGCAGGGTTCCGCGGCCAGGTCCCCGAGAAGGTCAAGATGGAAAGATATGATGAGCTGATGAAGACGCAGAAGGCCATATCGGCAGAGTTGAACAGGTCTTTCCTGGGAGAGACGATAAAGGTATTGGTCGACGAGAAGATATCCGGGGAGAAGGACAGGTTCCTCGGCCGTTCCGAGGGTGACGCACCCGAGGTAGACGGCGCCGTATATATTACGGGCAAGGGCCTCAGGGTGGGAGATTTCTGCCGTGTCAGGATCACCGACACGCTCGAGTACGACCTTGTAGGAGAATCCGTATGACCGGGGGGAGGGAAGTGACCGCACCATGAACTTACCCAATAAGCTGACCATATCACGGATAGCGCTGACGGTCATATTCATGTTCTTCCTATTTGCGAACGGCCTGCTGGCTAAAACGTTTGCGCTTATGGTCTTTTTGGCCGCGTCCCTCACCGACCTCCTGGACGGGTATTTTGCAAAGCGGGACAACCAGATAACCGACTTCGGGAGGCTGATGGACCCGATAGCGGACAAGATACTGGTCCTCTCCGCCTTCCTGGCGTTCGTAGAGATGGAACTTGTACCGGCCTGGATGGTCGTGGTCATAATCTTCAGGGAAGTGGCGGTGACGGGCCTGCGGGTCCTGGCGCTGACGAAGGGCAGGGTCATACAGTCCGACGACGGCGGGAAGCATAAGACCGTCTCGCAGTTCGCCGCGATATTCGCCATACTCCTCTTCCTGATATTCAGGGAGGCGGGTATGAAGGTCTTTGAATTCTGGAGTGACCGTACCGAGGTCCTGTACAAAAATACGATATTTGCGCTTATGTGCATCACCGTGGTATTGACGCTTATAAGCGGCGTATCGTATCTGGTAAAGAACAGGGAGGTCTACACCAATGAAAAGACACATTAAGCTGATAACGAGTTTCTTCTATATAGGCCATTCACCGGTCATGCCCGGGACGCTCGGAAGCATCGCGGGGCTTATCGTATACTTCGTGGTGAATAAGAGCATACTCCTGTACGGCTACTCCATAGCGTTTCTCTTCATGCTGGGGATGATATTCTCGGCGGAAGCCGAACGCATATATAAACGCAAAGATGCCCGCATGATAGTCATAGACGAGGCGTGCGGCATGTTATTGGCCCTGTACCTGATACCTGCCAGGCCGGTGCTTATCCTGCTGGGATTTTTGTTATTCCGTATCTTCGATATAACGAAGCCGTTCCCGGCGAAGAGGGTGGAGAAGGTCTCCGGCGCATTCGGGGTGATGTTCGACGATATAATAGCGGCTCTATATACGAACCTTATCCTTCAGATGGTCTCCCGCCTGTTTCACATACTATAATATCAGCATATATAGAGTAAA
This sequence comes from Candidatus Omnitrophota bacterium, assembly GCA_041650805.1. Taxonomy (NCBI): domain Bacteria; kingdom Pseudomonadati; phylum Candidatus Omnitrophota; species Candidatus Omnitrophota bacterium. The sequence goes on from JBAZKM010000003.1 coordinate 109,476, forward strand.
GATAATATGGAATGGTTTGTGCATTTAGTTAAGGCATAAAAAAGTAACTTGTCTTATCAAAATTATATGGTATACTTTCATCGTTTATTATATTAAGAGATTAGCAACCCAGATTGTATCTAAATCATGCAAATGAAAAAGATAATTTACAAGATAATCTCGTCGATACTTATAGTGACATTCTTTGCGCAGGATATATTATGGGCAGATCCTGAGATCATAAAGGATGGCTATTCTCTGCAGGTACAGTCGAAATTCCTTCCTTCGAACCCCGAGATATTCCATAAAGGGCTGATAGAGATCCCGCTTAAATATATCATCGAGAGCACCGATATAGGGACGTTCAACCTGCGCCTTATGCCGCGCGTCTATGAAGGCGTTGAGGTCATACTCGATTTCAGCCCTGCCGATCTTTCGATAGGCAAAAGTACCGGAAAATATAAAGACGGCGACAACTGGATAGTGCCTTGTTTCGTCGGGGATGTAGAGGGGCGGTATACATGGGCATATGAGGCGGTCGTCGCGCCTGACAGGTCCTTCGAGGTGAAGAGGGCCCCGGAACGCGCTCATCCGCCCGCGGCCGATAACGATCTTGATGAAGATGCCGAAGCATGGCTGGGGACGACCTTTGTGTATATGATGCTGGACGTCTCTAAATTGCCGGCCGGGCAGGATGAAGTGGCGCAGGAGTTACTGGGGATATTGGATGAGGAGACGTCAGCGGGGATAGGTTCGGAGGAACGGAAAGACGCGATCCGGGCGCGGCTCGCCGGCCATTTCTACGCACGGCGTACGGAGATAGAAGAGCGTCTTTACGGCCCCGTAAGGAAGGATCTGCGCGATAGGGCCGGCAGTATCGCTTCCGGGCTCGAGGGTGAAGGACCGGACGCCATCGATCGGGCCGGCCGGTTCCTGGCCGAATACGACGCGCTCGACGCCTCCGTTAAGACGCCGGGGCTGGACCGTCAAGTAGAGTCGCTCCGGATGCTTCTCAACTCTGCGATACAGAGAGAAGAGCGCGCCGAACGGTTAAAGGAGGTCCTCAAAAAGGTTTCGCGTGAGGATATCCTCGTAGTAGTGCGGCAATCAGGAAGCGAAATCGGCGAGAGGATGGGACGCAGGAAGCTTGCTAAACTTGCGCGGCGCTTTGGCATTACGCCCGGCGACATTTTTCGCGCGGCCAATCATTATCTTATCCAAGACGCCGACGCCATACTGGAACGATTAAGGGCTCCGACAGACGAGACGATCGCCGGGGCCCGGGACTTTATGAAAGAGATGTCGGGCATGCCGTTCTCTGTAGAGGATCCCGAGCTGTCGAGGCGTTTTATTAATATACGCCGGATCCTCGGCGATTTTGCCGAGATGGAACGGCGGCGTGAGGAAGAGGCCGTGAACGCCGAACGGAGGCAGAGAGCGCTTGAGGAAAAGTTGCGGGAAGACGCCCGCCGGGCCGCGCACATCGAGGATCTCAAGCTGGCCATATCCATTGGATCTCTTACCGGAGCTCTTACTTCAACCGGAGGTGACCTGGCCAGGACGGCGAAAGAATTGAAGAGTACGGTACCCGACATCATGCTGCTGGTAGATTCATACGGATTGAATGACGCGCTTGAAGCGATCAGGACACGGGCCAGGGCGGAGAGCGAAACAAGAGAGAGGGAGGATACCAGGAGAGGCCTCTTGGAGCTGATGGAGACGCTCAGGTCTCCCCGGAAGGAGATATCACCCGCCTATCTGGCGAGATTTTTAGAACCGTTAAGACGTATGCCCGGAGGATCCCTTAATGCTCTTGCCGCGGAGGCGGGCATCGACACGGCCGCATTTGACGCGCTCCTGGCCACTTACCGGGACCGGTACAGGAAGGCCTTCCCGGAGCGCGCCCCCGGCGCCGGAGAGCCGTCCCGGCAGGACCGCATAAGCGGCAGGACTGTAAGAGAAAGGTCCTTCGATATAGAGTATGTGGGACCAAACAACCCGCGGTATGCCATTGTCAGGAAGAGCGCGACGGGCATAATAGGCGCGGGTGTCGAAGAAGAGGTCGACGGCTCAGGCATGATAACCATCGATCTGCAGATCCTCATCCTGGGGGTCCTTTATAAGGCGGTCGAGAATTCGGTTGACGGCATATTCGAGCGCGCCAACCACGAAGAAGATACGGACCGCCTCTTCCGGGATGCGATAAGGTTCAGGATTTTGCGCGACGAGAGAAACGGCCTCGTCCATTTTATGCTGGAAGATAAGGGCAAGGGTATACCTGCTGAAGTGCTCGCGGCATGGATGCGGGATGATTTTCCTATGACCACAAAGGACCAGTCGTCAGGGCTGACGCAGGGCGGCGACGGCAGGGCCGTCGGGGAGGCGCTCCGCATATGCGCCGAATGCGGGTTTGCCATATCCTTCATCACCAGGACCGCGGACGATAACGGATATGAATTTATACAGGAGCCGGACGGGTCCCGCCGCCTCCTGGAGCGTCACGTGGAAGATGCCGGCACCTCGGTCGTCATCACTGTCAAGGCATCGGGACCTGCCCGGGGCGCCGGGCGCCGGTTGAAGGAGATCGTTTGGCCGGAAGAGCCGAAGACCGCCGGATCGGACAGGGCGCAGGCCATCAACGATTGGACCGCTTATTTTGTAAGATCACTTGATATTGCGGCATCCCTGGACCACCAGAATATATGGACTTACAAACTTAAAGAGACGGGTGAGGTAGTAAAGGCAGAGGAGAGCTTCCTGAAATGGATCACGCACAACGCGCGGAATCATCTCGGATTTTTGAGTGACGATACCCTCTCCTTTGAGGCAAGGGCGGAAAGGGCGAAAGAGGCATTCGGCAAGATAGCGGCAGAGGATAGCTTTGCCTTTCTCAGGTCCCTGACCGGGAAAGAGATAGGGGAGATAGTCCCCGGGGAGGTCGTTCATGCCGGCACCGAGAAGGATCCGATGCTCCGGACCGAACTCTCCAACTTCTTCTCGGGAAGAGTGCTGTTGTGTGAGGGGGGCGCCGAAAACCTGGCGATATTGAAAGAGGTCTTCGGCCGGATGGAGAAGGCGATGGCGAAGATAGCGGAGATCTCAGGGCCCGGTAACGGCGGCAGGCCGTCACATCCGGCACTCATTATCGGCATCATCGCCATGATGATCCTGCCGTATATACTTGAGAATCTCTTCCCGGGCCTCTTCGCAGGCAATGGCCCGGCCGCTATGGCGGCCATGCTGCCGATCCTGCCTATGCTTGTATACGGAAGATCCGATAAGACAGATATTTCCAAAGAAGACCGTTCATGGTTACCGGGAAGCCCGGAAGACCCTATTATGGAACGGTGGAGGATGCTGGTAGACGAGATCATAAATACGGAAAGCCTGAACGAATGGGCGCGGCAGAAGGGGCAGAGACCAAACACCGTAAGAAGTTATATCGATAGGATCCCGGTGCTCCGTAGGATGCTTGCAAGGGCAAGGAAAGCGAATCCGCTAAAGCTATGGGTATCGGGCAAACCCGGCCAGTCCACCGGCGAACGCCTTAATCTTTTCATTAAAGAGATATTGATGGCAGGCAGCGTTGCAGCCTGGGCAAGGGAGCATGGGAGAGATCCTTCCGGCGTCCAAACCTTCGTCGAATCCTATGAAGGTCTTCGCGAAAGGGTCTATTCAGCCCTGCTGCGGCCGTGGTTTCCCGGGAGGTTAGACCAGAGTCCGGAGGAACGGATAAAGATATTTCATGCCGAGGTTCGTAAGGAAGGAAGTGTGAGCGCGTGGGCGCGTAATCACGGTATCAGAGACCCGGGTATCGTCTATTCTTTCATGAAAAACCATCCCGAAACGGCAATACCGGAAGAAAAGATACCCGATCGGACCATTATCGAACGAAGCGTAAATAACAAGACCATAGGCCCGTTCACTTATACTAAATTATTGACTTACATGAAGCATCTGGAGGAGTGCGGCATAGAGGGCCTGGAAGGGCTCGAGATACGGTACGGGTCTTCGAAATTAACGATATTTGCCCGCACAAGAAAAGGCAGAGGGGTATTACTGCGGGAAACCCATCAGATACTGTTGGGCGATGATCTCAGGCCCAAGGGCGTCGACGGAAATATGATGTCGATATCCAGGGTCATTGAAAAACAGGGTGCGCCCGTTATGATACCCGTATATCCTGAGATAGAAGGGTTCGGTTATAAGATAGTCGACTACAGGATACGGTCGTTCCTGGAGCATTTAGGACTAAGGTCCACCGAGGTGGTGGCTTTCAGATATACAGGGGACGGGGAGCCGAACAGACGTATTGAGATATGCATGAAGAAGAAGGGCTTCATGAGAAAAGGCGAACTTATCACCGTGATAGACCTTGACGAAGACGGCTTTCCTGTCGGTGTCCCGAAACCGGCCATGCCGGACCCCGGGCAGAGGATAAGGGTAAATCTCCTGAAGCTCCAGATAAAGCGCGGCAAGATAGACGCCGAGGTATATCCCATGACCCGGTCAGCATCAATAGTCCAGAATGTGATAAACATAGGAGGGGTGGAGTATATAGGATTGCAGACCTACATAAGTTATCTGGCAAGGAAAGGGACGGCCGATATTTCAGGATTGGATTTCGTAAAGGTGTCAAAGGACAGAGTGGATATATTTGCTGTTTGTAGTAAGGACGGCGTAGAGACAAGGACCAAAACTCATTCCATTATCCTGGACGAGGACGGCCTGCCCGAAAATAGGCCTGCCGAGAACAATAGCGAAAGATACTATCTTATGGATATATTGAGGAGGCAGGGCAACGACCTCGGATATTCCGTCCCGGCAAGAAGAGATTCGTGGCCTTTAGAGAGGACACTCGAAGCGATCCGGGAGAGGGAGAGGGCCGGTCTCCCGCTCAACCCTGGTTTCCTGAGAAATCGTAAAGCCGATGAAGGAGGCGATGTAGGATTGTGGGGTGCAATGAAAAAGCACGGCCTTCTTGACCGATACCGTCTTCATGCAACGGGCGGAAGAAGGATAGAACCCGTACCCGGTCCGATAGCTCTGTATAGAGGCTCCGTCATGAGGTACGGTGAACTCTCCCAGGAAGAAGCGGAGGCGTTATGGCGCAGGATGGCATGGGGCGATGACCAGGCGCGGGTCGAGCTCGCAAACGGCTTAAGCCGGCTTGTAGTGATGTGGCTCGAAGATGACTCTGTATTCGGCATGGACCTGTCAAGAAGCACCGAATGGAATGAGGACGTATTGAGCACGGCAAATGAGACGATACTGGAAGAGTTGGAGAGGTCTAAGAACGATTCTGATCCGCTGGCATGGGACGGCGAACCGGATACCCTCTTCTCATTCCTGATAAACAGGATAAGAGGGGCTATCAAATGGGCGAGAAAAGAGAGGTACGAAGAAAAAGCGGTCGAAAGGACGGCAGTACGGCTTGATGCGCTCCAATATTCAAATAAGAGTAATGGGCCGACAAAGAGAACCGGGCATGAAGGCATAGAAGCCGCTGCGGATATCACCCGTTATCATCCCGATGAGATCGGCAGGATCTTATCCCCGGACGGTATAAATGGCCTTGACCGGGCCCTGGCCGAAAGGGATGCGGAATCAGCCGGTGAAGGCATAATAATGCCCGACGAAAAAGATGAATTGGCGGCGAGGATAAAGGCGCTGCTGATAGAAAAAGGTATCCCGGGAAAGATAGGCAGGCTCTTGCATAAGCCCTTTGCCGTATACATGGTAGGCAGCATGGGACGTTTTAAACCGGCCCGTCACCATTTAAGCGATGTGAACCTGGTCCTTGTCATAGATAATGATAACGATAATATAGAAGAAGTGTTAAGGGTGCTGCAAAATGAGATAGGAGGGAGGGTGGCCTATCAGGATGACGCATCCTTACCTATCCTGTTATTGGGGAAGAACGGCCGCTATGATATAGATAAAGCCGGGGGGAATGGATTTATCTCCCTCTTGGAAATGTTCGGCATAGGCAGCCCCGATCCTGAAATAGGATTCGCGTCAATAGAGGTGGTGCCTTTATCGTCCGGTTATATAGAGGGCAGGATATACGACCTTATGAGGTCTGAATACGGAGAGGAAGAGATAGAAGAAGGCATAATAGCGGAGGCCAGATCCATAAGAAGGCTCGCCTTCCACGTATTGGAGCCGGAGCGGTATAGGGGCGCAGGGCCTAATGCAAGATTGATATATGAAAGCGCGCAGGATGTGAGCAACATGTTTAAAAGGAGATTGGAAGTCGCCTTTTCTACATATAGGGACAGATTTGACTCCGAAACGACAGAGTACTTCGAAAATAAGCTGCTTCGTGACAGGCCCTATGTCTCTGTATATCCGGAGATATTATCAGCCCGGCCTGTGCTTGCGGCGGTCATCGGCACGGTCGCTCTGCTGGCCCTGCAGTATATATTGGAGAGCATATTCCCGGGCGAAGGCCCGGTCGCTATGGCAGGCATGCTGCCGCTCGTGCCGTTATTACTTATGGGCGGGGCGAAGCCGAACGCCGGCAATAAATTCAAAAAGGCTGGTGACGGGAGTATCTATCTGGCAGGCTTCGGCGAGCGGCTTAAGAGGGTCCGGGAGGCGCAGGGATTGAGCCAGGAAGAACTCAGCTTTTTGATGGATGGGGCGGTGACCCAACTGCAAATCTCGAGGTGGGAGAACGAACAACTTACCCCGCCGCCCGCCGCTTTGCTTGGGGCTATGTCGGAGATATTGGGAGTGCCCCCTGACTATATAAGGCTGGATGAAGATAGCGTAGATCGGGAGGCGTTAAGGAAGAGGGGTGATATAGGCGGGAGAGTAAAAATGGTGAGAGGCCTTTTCGGCCTATCGCCTATGGAGGCGAACCGTGAATTGGGTGTCAGCGGCACCAACTACCTGCGGTATGTGGAGAACGGGAGGAGGCCTACGCTCAGCTACATTTCAAGGTTTGCGGAGCTCTTCAGGCACGAGGTGAGCGTCAGATATCTGTTGACAGGGATAGACGAGCCCCGCTGGGAAACTGTAGGGGTGGTCGCAGGTTGGGGCGAGAGGATCGATAAGGTCATCATGAAATTGAATATAAACCGAGCGGAATTATCAAAGAAGATGCGCATAAGGACGACACGGTTGAAGCAGATGATCAAAGGCGATATAAGGCCGTCGGTCCTGCAGTTGGAGAGTATGGCATCGTACTGCGGAGTGCCCGCAGGATATCTGGTAAAGAACGGCACCGAGCCGGAATGGGATATGCTGAAAAAAGAAGGCGATGAAGCACATTCTCCTTCCGTAAAGGATGTTGAGCGGCCCGAAAAGGGTCCCGACGCGCCGGAACGGGTTACGGTCAAGCCGGGTGATATATCCGCGAGTATCGGACATTTCCGCTATACAGGCATGAGGGCATACATTAATTATCTAATAGAATGCGGGTTAGGAGATCTGGAGGGTATCGAGCTGGTCCGTCTGGGCCGTAAGGTAGAGGTCTACGGGCTGATAAATATGGGTGGCCATATCAAATATGAATACCTGAATGAAATTTTACTGGCCCCTGACCTGGCTCCTGAGGGTATAACCATAGGAGAGAGGAGAGAGCTTTCGATATTGCCTGTCCTGGAGAGGCAGGGCGTGCCGCTAATGGTGCCTATTTCAGGAAAAAGCGAATCTTTCGGCGTTAACGGCGTCGAATACAAAGCCGGCTCGTTCTTCAGACATCTGGGTATATTGAGCGGCGAGGCGGTTGCATTTAAATATCTTAAGGAGGGCAGTCTCGATAAGAGGATAGAGATACGCCGTAAGACAGCCGGTCTCAAGCCAGTAGGGGAGATCCTGACGACCGTGGACCTCGATATGGACGGATATCCTTCGGGTGTACCGGGCGAGTCGATCGCGCAGGGGAATGCCGTCTCCGTTCTCGACTTACAGATGAGGCGTAATAAACATATGAGCGAGCATTGGCGGTTGAGGAGGCGGCTCTCGGTCGGCGACAAAGAAGTATGGTTTGACGGGAGAGGGGGGATCTGCTACCGGGGGATAGAGGCATACCTGAACTATCTGAATAGGACCGGGGTGAAGGAGATCGCCGGTATCGAGATGGTGAAGAGATACGGGAAGAGCGTAGAGATATTTGCCCTTATTAATACGAAAAATGGGTTGGCCTCAGAAAAGATGCACACGATCATTCTCGGAGATGATGATCTGCCTGCATCGTGCGCCTCATCCGGAGAGAGGATATTCTTCTCTATCCTCGATGTGCTTGAGTGGCAGGATAATCCCATAGAACTATCTTTGTCCTCGCCGCAGTTCTATCAGGATTTTGCCCTGGGGCGGGTAGATTATTATGGACTGGGTGAACTGCTGGAATTCAAGGGGGTACCCCGGGAAGATGTCAGGGTGTACAAGCGCTGCGGGGCAGATAGGGACGAACATCTCATAGAGGTGCACAAAGATTCCTTTAAAGGTGATCTGGTATTCAGGATCCTGTTGGATACCGCTGACAGGCCGAAGTTCCTGGATGAAAAAGCGGTAAGCGCGGATATAGCGGAGCTGCTTCATGGCCAGGGCGACATGGATGATGAAGAATTTGAGGGATATATAAGGTACAGAGAGAGGTCTCGTCGGGCAAAACGTGACTCCGCAATGCTCAGGAAGAGGATCGATGCGCTTGCCATAGCCGTTGCCGCTCAGGACAAAGGCCTATTTTCAAGAGCGAGGCGGGAGATCCTGTCCGCGGAAGGTCTGGCCGGAGATACGGTACGCGCGATCATGAGTGCGCTGGGTGCGCCATATTTTTCGGGTATAAACGGAAACGGCGGGTACGCCATCCGCCGGCTTATTGAAGAATCGGCACGAAGGTTCGGGATAACCGGAGATCTCCCGGGAAGAAGGCCCATATATACCGGTGAGAAGGCGGAGCAGATGCTCGCAGCGATGCCCGATACTGAAAAGACACCTCACCTTTTGAAGACCACAAATGGAGCGTTGTACGCCGCCGCGAAGCGCCATAATATACCGCTTCCTACGGTCTCGGAGATAAGGCGGAGAGAGGTCGAGGCCAGGTCCCGGCGCACGCAAATGGACAGGAGGCCTCTCGGAGCCCCGGGGGCGCTCTATCGCGCGCATGTCATGCGGTACGAACTGCTTTCAGAAGAGGAGGCGGAATCATTATGGCGCAGGATGGCGGAAGGCGATGAGAGGGCGCGTGTCATGCTGGCCAACGGATTGAGCCGGCTTGTCGTAGAATGGCTGGGAGATGAGTCGTTTTTAAGCATAGATATTTCCAGAAGTAACGAGTATAACGAATCGGTCCTGAGCATGGCAAACGAGACCATAGTTACGGAATTGAACCGTGGTCCGGCCGATCCCGAAAGATGGAGCGGGGCGCAGGGGACGCTCTACGGATTCCTGATGTCAAGGGTAAGGGGGAGCGTCAATTTTGTAAGACGGGAGATATTTTTGCGCAACCGGTTGAGTGCCATGACAAGATCTCTGGACCATCCCATGCGTTCCGTCAAGGATAACGAACCCACGGGTCGTTTCGCCGGAGAGTCCGTAGCCGTTACAGACAGCGCGGTGTGGGAAGAGCCCGGGGTAGTAGACAGGTTGTTGACCCCGGACGGCCTGAAGGCATTGGAGGAGGAGCTTGACGAACGTGACGTAGAGGCGGGCGGTGATGATGTCTTCACGAGAGAGGATAAGGATAAACTTGCCGCGAATTTAAGGCAATTATTTATCAAAAAAGAGGTGCCGGAGCGTTTGAATATGCTATTCGGAAAGCCCTACGCCATCTACATGGTGGGTAGCATGGGCCACTTCAAGGTCGCCCGTCGCGATCAGAGCGACTTAAACCTGGTATTGGCAGTAGATGCAGATATGTCAAAGCTCGAAGAGGCCCTCCGGATAATGAGGGAGGCGGTGGGAGGTGCCGTGCTGTACCAGCGCCATACGTCTCTTCCTGTGCTTCTGGTAGGCAAATTCGGGCACTACTATGCCGACAGGGCGGCCGGCAACGGTTTCATTTCGCTCCTGGACCTTTTCCATATAGGAAATCCGGATAACGGTTTTGCCTCCATAGAGGTCGTTTCATTCTCTCCGGAATATATACGGCTCCACATGGAGGAGTATGTCAGGTTCAGGGAGATGGAAGAAGATCACCATGATGGGGACGAATACTACGACGAGGAAGATTATGAGACGCTTGCCGGGGCCGAATCAGATGTAGAAGAGAGGGAATACAGGAGAAAGATCGGTAACGCCAGGGCCTTGATGAGATTGGGGTTCCATATACTTGAGCCAGAGAGGTATTACGGCGCCGGTCCTAACGCCAGGCTCGTCTTCGAAAGCTCGGAAAATGCAGGCAGGATGATAGAAGGACAGCTCACAGATGCATTCCTTCCATATCGTGAAGCGTTCGACGAGTTCAGCACCCGGTACTTCGAGGAGAGGATCCTTGGCATGGGCAGGAAGATCCGTTCCCCGCATGCAGCCATGACCGCGACTGAGGTCACTCAAGCGCCAAATACGGTTGCGGCGGTATCGGTTCAGCCGGTCCCGCAGGCAACCGCAGTTGAAAAGACCGAAGCCACGGTCAAAAGGCCGGACATCGGGACCCGGCTCAAGGAGGCCATGAAGGACGGCGCCAGGAATGAGGTCGCGAGATTGCTGGATCTGCTTGAGAAAAAGCGCGCATCCAGAGAGAAGAGCGGAGAGCAGATGCCCTCGCATCTTACGAGGAACATAGAATCGGCCGAGAGGTTCCTGAAAGAACATTCGGTCTTTACCGCGGCCGTAAGCGTTCTATTTCTGCTGGCCCTGCAGCATATACTGAAGGGCCTATTCCCGGGCGACGGCACGGTCGCGATGGCAAGTATGCTGCCGCTCGTGCCGTTATTACTTATGGGCGGGGTTAAGAAGGATAAGAGGGCTCGCGCCCCGGACGGTAAGCCGGTATCCGCCTATCCTACAAGAAGGTCGGCGGAGAAGGAACTGCTATCTCGCGCCCGCCGTGGTCTTTCCAATACGCCGACGGCATTGCAGAGAGTAAAGGAGAACGGTGGAGACGAAACGCTTTACGTGGCCGTCAGGAAATTCGGGATCACACTTCCTTCGGAACGGACAAAGAAGTATGCCTCGAAGTCCGCCGTAATGCGTGAGCTGAAGAGGCGCGCTGGCGCCGGCCTGGCAAACAATCACGCCGCGTTGCACAAGCCTATGGCCGAAGGAGGCGACTCCTCTCTTCTGGGGGCCGTGAAGAGATTCGAGGTAAAATTACCTAAGGAACCATCCGGCACACTTCCTTCTTACAGAACGAAGGAAGAGGTCGTAGCGGCCCTTGCCGACCGCGAAAGGCGCGGGTTGGCCAATACCATAATCGCGCTCAAAAGCCGGGTGAGAGACGGCGGAGACACGGGGCTCCTGGCCGCGGCACGGCGCTTCGGTGTGCCTATCAGGAAAATGAACAGGATACGATATAAGACCAAAAAAGAGGTGTATGCCGAGTTCAAACGGCGGCTCGAACGCGGGTTGGCTAATAACGCAGAGGCGCTTGTTGCCGGAATAGATAAAGGCGGCGACGTGGCCCTGCGACGCGCCGCCGAACGTCTCGGTATAGAACTGCCGAGCGGCGCGAAACCGAAAAAGTACAGTTCCAAAAGATCGGTCGAGGAGGAACTTGCCCGCCGCGGATCGGCTGGCTTGCCCAATAACCCGGCCGCTTTATCACGGCGTGCCGATGAAGGCGGGGACGCCGTCCTTCTGTATGCCGCCGAAGAATTCGGCGTGGCGCTTCCCATGTTGCATAAACACGGCTATGCGAGCAGAAGGGAAACGGTAAAAGTGTTGAGAGAGAGGGCGCGTCTCGGGTTGAGCAGTAACGCCGCCGCCCTGCAGGCCTCCGATGAGGAAGGCGGTGACAGGGCGCTCTATAAGGCCGCGATGAAGTTCGGTGTCAAGCTCCCGCGGGTGTCCCTGCAGAAGTACCGGACAAAGAACGAGACGCGCGCAGAGCTGGATGCACGCGCAAAGAGAGGGCTGGAGAGCACATCGTCCGCCCTTACGAAACGGGCGGAGGAGGGAGGTGACCCGGCGCTCCTGACAGCCGCAAAGAGATTTGGGATCACCCTTCCGCAAGGACGATCGGGTACTCCATCGCGGTATCAGAGTAGAGAGGAAGCGGAGGCAGAGCTGGCGCGGCGCGAGGCGCGCGGCCAGCAGAATAACCCGCAGGCCCTGTGGGCCGACGTTGAAGACGGCGGAGACCACCCCCTCCGGGAAGCGGCCCGAAAATTCGGCATAGAACTGCCGGCCGGTTATAAATCGTCAAGATACGGGACCCGCGAAGCTGTTGAAACGGAGCTCGAACGCCGAAATGATGAAGGGCTGGCAAATAACCCTCAGGCGCTCAATACGCGGGGTGACGAAGGGGGAGATTCGTTACTCCTGAAGGCGGCGCGTAAATTCGGCGTAGCGTTGCCCGTTCTTGTGAAAAATTCGAGGTATACGACGAAAGCGTCGGTAGATGAAGAGCTTGTGGCCCGCGAAGAGAGAGGGTTAAGAAATAACGTCGGGACATTGCAGATGGCGTATTCCGGCGGAGGCGATAAGGCGCTATTGCGTGCCGCGCGAAAATTCGGCGTCGGGCTCCCCGGAGGGCGGACCGGAAAGGAATTGAAATATAAGACGAAAGAAGAGGCAGAGGCAGAACTTGCGCGCCGCTCGTCAGAGGGTCTTGCAAATAATCCGAAAGCTCTCGGATCCGCCGGCGGTGACCAGGGCCTGCTTAAGGCATCGCGCCGGTTTGGCATCGAATTGCCAAGAATACGCCTGATCTCGCCGTACACCGGAAAAGAAGATGTGGAGGCCCAGCTCAGACGGCGCGGATCGCAGGGCATGTCGAATACCGCAGTGGCCCTGCAGCAGCCCAAAGAGAGGGGCGGTGATTGGCAGCTGTATAAGGCCGCAAAGAGATACGGGGTCGGGCTCGTCAGGCCGACCCGCCGGACCGTATATACCACCCCGGCAGATGTCATAGCCGCCATCGCGCGCCGCGAAGCAGAAGGCCTTGCTAGCAACCAGAAGGCGTTACGCGCGAAGAAGAGAGACGGGGGTGATACAGGGCTTCTCTATGCCGCCAGGCGTTTTAAGATACCATTGCCGCGGGGGAGGGTGGATCCGGAATATGGCCGAAGGGTTTCCGATACTACGTATCACCAGCTCCTCCCGTCCGGTAAGGAACTGACCGAAGAGGCGGCCGTCGCCCTGTGGCATAAGATGCAGACCGGCGACGAAGGCGCGCGTACCCGGCTCATGGCAGGCCTGATGCGTTTCGGTTTTGCTTTTGTCGAGAAGGAATTGAGCTATGATCTGCGGATCAGGTCCGACGCAAACGACACAGTCGTCGGCGCCATAGCCCTTGTCATAGTAGAGGAGGCGCATAACTGGGATGATTCCTCGGAGCCCAGCCTTTACAGATTTCTTAAGGAGAAGTTCAGGGAGTATGTCCAAAAAGAGCGCGCCCGTTCATATAAGGGGCGGCCTTTTGGCGCCTCCTCGCTTCAGGACGGCATGGAACGGCACGACGGCCGCGGCGAAGGCAGAAGAGCATTAAGGGAAGAGCGCATAGGGACTGTCGCTATGGGCCCTGCCAGGCAGCTGGAGGAAGTGGAGAATTTTATGGCACCCGAGGGTGATGCCCTCAGGCGGCTGGAGACCGAGCTTGATGCAAGAGGAAGAGATGCTCTGGGTGATGCCGCCATGACCGGTGAAGAAAAAGATATGCTCGCTTCCGATCTGCGCGATTTCTTCGGTAGGAAGGATATAGCGCGCATCCTGCGCGACGAACTGGGTATAGGAGAGTTCACGATCTATCTTGTGGGGAGCATGGGGAGGTTCGGCAGGGCGGCGCATGATCAAAGCGACGCCAACCTTTTGCTGGTAGCCGACGCTGAACCGGATGAATTGGAGGAGGCGCTCGTCATCCTGCGGGAGATGATAGGAGGATATATAGATTATCATGTTGAGACGGATATACCGGTGTTGCTTGTCGGGAAGAATGGCACGTATGATGACGCCGTCGCGAGCGGGAACGGTTTCATCCATATACTGCTGTCCCATCGTGTAGGTAACCCCGAAAACGGGCTGGCCAGTTTAGAAGTAGTCCCGCTTTCAAGGCCATACCTGCAGAATGTCATGGAGGTCTATGATACGCTGCTCGAGGACAGGGCGCCGTACTTCATCGGCGCAGAAGAGGCGCGCCAGGCGGCCGGGAATGCGCATGCATTGATGCGCCTGGGAACCCATACTCTCCACCGCTATCATGATATAGGGCCAAACGCCCGCCTTGTCTTTGAGAGTAACGAAGGCATTGCGCAAAGGCTTACCGCACGCCTTATAAGCTCTATTACCGGCAGATCATTCTTTGAATTTGCAAAATATTATTTTCAGAAATTTATGTTCGAGCAGGGGCTGAAAGGGGCCGGGGCTACCGCAGGATTTGCGCATCCCGTCCTGCTTGCCGGCGTCGTTCTGATCGGCGCGGCAGTATCATTTGTGATCGCCCACCTGACCGGCCATCCGGCCGCAGACCCAATGGCGGCCATGCTGCCGATAGTGCCGTTTTTAGTCGGGACGATCCAACCGGTCGCGCCGATAGGGCCTTCGTCAGCCGTCGGGGCACATCTCTCGGCCGAGTTGCAGGCCGCACAGCGTGCGGCGGAAGAGGCCGCAAAGGCGCGAAGAGGTAAAGAGGAAGAAGAAGCGGCGCGAAAAGTTGAGACGACGGTACAGCCGGTTGCACCTTCTGTGCCACCGCTCTTTTATGATAAAAGAGGATCGCCCGTGCTACCGGTAAGGACCGCACCCCCGGCCGGTTATTATCTCTCAAGAGATATGAGCGCCCCGGAAGGGCTTGCAAAGAGTTTTGTGGAAGCCATCGCGGATTATATGTTAAAGAAGAAACTCGTCCTCGCCTTTGTCGATGGGGTAGGGGGCCGGCAGTACGTAAACCCGATAGGGTTGATAGAGGCGCTCGAAGACCTGAAGAGAGACCCTGACTACGAGAAGATATTACAAAATCTCGAGATCGTCAGGTCAGGCCCGAAGAATATGAAGCTGAAATTGGAAGGGCATATCGAAGAAGGGGCTGAGGTATTCATCTTCTCTCCGTCGACGGACGAGGCCAGGGAGGAGACAGAGAAGATCAGGGGCGAAAGGGTGCGTTCTGTGTATATAGATGATTCGGGTCTCTCCGGCAATGAGTACTATCCGCTGTTAGAGATGATCGCTGTGACCCTGAAGAAGGCGGGTGATCATAGCCGTATCCTGGCTATGGCAGATGTGCTGCGGGACTTCTATATAATGCCGGAGGAGTCGGCAGACGGCCGGCTCATCTTCAGGTTATTGCCGCCATCTAAACGCCACGATACTCAGGAGTTGATATTGTATTATGCGCATCTTAAGGAATTGATACGGAATGCATAGCGCCAATGTTAAATCCTAAAAAAGTTAGTTATCCTGCCTTGACATATATAATTATAATGTTATAATATATGGTAAAGTTTCTAGGATCCCCATAAGTGTAACTCGGGGATTGAGGGTCTTGGAAATCAAAAATTTAATTCACCTGTGATAAAATTAGCGGGATAGTTATCAATATAATTCCGTTATAAGAGACCAGAAGGCCTAGAAATACCGCTTGGCACTCTGGTCTTTTTTATTGACTCTTTGTTAACAAAACACATAGTTAGATTAGGTATTTAATGGAAGTCAAACCACAGAAAAGATCGAAGTTCCATCCCATAATTAGGATAATATCATCCATTTTGATATTATCTTTCCTTCTTTATGATATAACATGGGCCTATCCGGATCTCTCTCTCCAGCATAAACAGCAAGATAGCACACTCGCCCCGTCCTCGTTCTTCGCAAAGAAGGGCTCTCCCGAAGAGGTATACGGCAGGGTGATAGAAGAGTATATAGAGCGTAATAATGTGCCCAGGGATAAGCTCGTCCTTGGCACAGTCCTCGGGATATTGGAGAGATATAAAGGCGAAGAGTGGTTCGCCGGTAATATAAAATACTACCCGGAATATAAGGGAAGTGATATAGCCGAGATACGCATATCGTTCTCCGCGAAGTACCTCTTCAGGTACTTCGACCCCCGTTTCGCAGACGAAGATAGGTACGCCAACCAGCTGGAGAAGATATCCTACACCGATCCCGTCACCTTCGAAAAACGGCTCCTCGATACGCTGCCCCTCAATGAAGGCAAACTCTCAAAGCAGGTGCTGAAGGTGGAGGCGCTGGCTGGGCCCGCAGAAGAAACGGCCGGAGCCGTATCTGGACGGCCCGCATTCGACCGGCAGGAGAACGCGCTTCTCTGGTATGAGATCGCACTGAGCGGCCTCGCCGGGTTTACGATAGCCCTCCTTTCCGGGTATGGCGCGATCAATAGCATCCTATCCGCTTCGCTTGCGGTGATGCTGGGGATATCTTTCCACGAGTCGCGCCATTATACGAAGGCGCGCGAACTCCTCTCCGGCCATGCGCGCCGGCTAGGCATGACGGCTTACGCTAAGGATTACGGCCGCTCCTTCTTCTCCGCGATATTCGGAAGAGACGACGGGGCCATCCTCAAGGTCTCGATCGATACCAAAGGCGTTCACCTGGATCATCCCGCAAAGTTATTTACCGCGGAAGAGAATATCGCGATAGCAAAGAGCGGCGCATTCGGTAATATGATACTTGTGGGATTCTCCTTCCTGGCCTCCTACAGCTCCTACGGACTCTTCGACTCATTCAAACCTTTCATAGTGACGGTGGCGGCGGTCTCTCTGGCTCAGGCGCTCCTTTCGTTCCTGAGGGAAGGCGGCCTTTTCCGGGACGAGGCACCTGACGGCACTGGAGATCCTGACCGGACTATCGATGGAGAGCCGGAGGCGGGAACGGCTCCGGATATGTGGAGAAATAACGATCCTTCCGGCGAGGATGACGCGCTCAAGGAGAAGGTCATATCGGCCATGAGGCATATCGGAGATGACCGCGTGACGAAGA
Organism: Candidatus Omnitrophota bacterium; assembly: GCA_041650805.1. Taxonomy (NCBI): domain Bacteria; kingdom Pseudomonadati; phylum Candidatus Omnitrophota; species Candidatus Omnitrophota bacterium. Next base: position 126,498 of record JBAZKM010000003.1, read on the forward strand.
AGACGCCTCTCCTGAGGATGCGCAGGCTGAGCGATATGGCCGGTAAGCCCGTCTTCCTTAAAGACGAATCCGTCCAGGTCTCCGGTTCGTTCAAGATGCGCGGGGTGGCCTTCGAGGTGGATGAAGCGGTACGCGGCAGGATAGCGGAGATAGATAAGTTGGACCCATCCCTCAGGGACAGGCCGTTCTACATAGTGACCCAGACGGACGGGAACCACGGCATAGCGATGATCGAGGCGGTGCGGCTGGCCGTAGAGAAATATTGCCGTCTCCGCCCTGACCTGAAGCAGTTCCTGCGGGGCATAGAACCCGTTGTCTTTACGATCCGCGGCCTTCCCGAAGTCAAGAGGGGGGCGATGGTCCGATATCTGGACGACTATCGCAGATCCGCGGGAAGCGCGTCAAAAGGCGAAATAAGAGAATATAAAGATTATGCGGAAGCCAAAGCGGCGCGCGAACTTTTTATAGAATTCAATAAAGACAGAGCGGCATATATGAAGCATGGCGGGATCGACATAATGGCAGGCCATGCCTCTGCCGGTATAGAGATCAACGGCCAGTTGTCCGATGAAGGCGGTATAGGGCCCGACAAAAAAGTCGTGCTCATCGTGCCCGTGGGCGCCGGCGGGCCCGTAGGTATAGCCGCCGGGTTTAAGATGGAGAGGTTCGACAGGGCCAAGACGGTCATCGTGCAGACGGAGCCGTACTCGGCCTTCATACGCAGCCTCATCCTTGGCAGGACGGTGAAGAACATCCCAAGCCCGCCTCCCACCGCTCTCGTGAACGGGAGACCTGTGGTATTTGAGGACGGTATCGCCGTGGATATGCCTGAAGAAGAGGCGCTTAAGGTAGCCGGGGAATTTGTGGACAGGGGGGTGATCGTAGACGACAGGATGGCGCTCGACAGGAGCGCGCCGATCGCCATGGCAGATCTGTCTGAGGCTAGAGGATCCGGGGAGGCCGTGGTGGGAGGGACGACGGCCGCCACGGTTGAAGCGCTTCTGGAGAATCTCGAAGACCTTGATGTCATAAAAGAGGCGGATGCCATAGTGCTGTTGGGGACCGAGGGGAATGTGGACCCGGATATCACGGAGTATATCAGGGGCCGTTCCCTGGCAGGTCCGGAAAGGCCGCAGCAGGCGCGTCCGGGTACGGACTTCAAAGGATTTGCCGGAATGTTGATCCTGCTCTCCGCGTCCCTCCTGGCGCAATACGCAGTCAATGCCTTCTCCTGCTATTTCGGCGCACCCATCCCGTCCGGACCGGCCGAGGCCATGCTCGCGTCGATGCCGTTCGGGATATTTGCGGTCTTCTTCCTGGCAAGGCCTGATGATACGGATCGGGGGCGCAGTATGGCCGGCCCGTCTCTTGATAACCTGGATAGGTTCGATAAACAGAGTTATGCCGAAGTATTGGACCATAATAACACAGTAGTGAGGATATACGATCGCGGGATCCCGTCAGACGAGGTGGGCGGACTGGATGGTGTCAGGGTAAGGGTAAGGTTGGGCGATAAGGGATATCTCTCTTTTGGTGTGCATACTTGGGCCTCTTTCAGCGCTGAGTACGGTAATAGGATAGCAGATGCTTACATGGAAAAGGGGCACGTGACGAAGGTCATGATATACAGAGCCGATCCCGCGGACGGCGTAGATGTCGAAGAGATATTCGCGGAGTTCCGCAACGCCGATACCGGAGCACTTCTTCATGCCTTCTGGGGAAATGTCCGCGCAAGTCTGGTAGACCGCCTGAGCGAAAATTCCAGCCGTCTCATATTGAAGAATTACGCCCTGTCGCCCAACGGGGCATTGTCGTTTGCCGGGAAGACGAGGGCGCGTTTCGGCGGAGACTACGGCAGCAGGTTAATAGACGCCGAGCTTGAAGACGGCCAGGTGACAAAGGTCTTGATACGTAAAGAGAACCCTTCCGAAGGATTTGAAACAGAAAAGATGCTGACCCAGCTCAGGGACGGCGGGACCGGGAGGGTGGTTTCAACGTGGTGGGGGCACATAAAACAGAAAGAGTATCAGTCCATTGTGGAAAGCCGCCCCGGGCTGATCTTGCGGGATCGTCTGGATAGTTACGGAAAATTGACCCTGGCGTCCAGGACATGGAAGACGTTCGGCAGGGAATTCTCGGGTAGATACGTCGAAGCGCTTATCGAGAGAGGGCATGTGACGAGTGCCGCAGTATACAGAGAGGACCCTGCCGGGGGTGTAGAATTAAATTATATCTTCTCACAACTTATAGACAGGGACACGGGCATGCTCGCCTATGCATGGGGGGATGCGATACATGCGGAGACCTTAAGGGAACTTGCGAAAAGCCATCCCCGCCTTCTCTTGAGGCATATCAATTTATCGGGAAGGGGAGATCTCTCTTTCGCGAAGAGGGTCTGGGCGCGTTTTGGCGTCGACTATGCAGGCAGAGAGATAGAGGCCGATATTGACGAAGGGCACGTGACAGGCGTCAGGATATATAGGAAAAACCCGGAAGACGGCACCGAACGTTCTGAAAGGTTCATCGAACTCCGTGACCCGGCCAGCAACAGATTAATCTATACATGGTGGGAAAATCTCAGTGCAGAAAAGTTCGATAAGCTGATAGAAGCTTACCCCCGACTGAAATTACGGAATTACAGATTGCCGCCCAGTGGCGTCATATCTTTTGCCCACAGGGACGGGGGTAGTTTAGACCCTGAATATGGCGGAAAATTGGTGGAGGCGGATCTCGAAAACGGCCATGTGACCAAGGTAAAGGTGTATACAATAAGTGCCGAAGACGGAAGCGAGGTTACTGAGTTAGAGGAAGATTATTCCGAACTCCGCGATCGCGATACCGGAAAGCTCCTTAAGACATGGCGGAAGGCAATGACTGCAGGTACACTTCAGGGCATAGCCAGACGCTATCCGCGTCTCGCCGCAACGCACCGTATTTCAAAGGCCGGCATGTTTGAGATAGGCGCTATTACGACCTATGTCAGCACCAGGTTCAAGGACTATATGGCGAAGGCAAAGCTCGATGACGGGAAGATGCGGCTCGTTGAATTGATCTGGCAGGAGGACGGCGGGACCGTCAAGAGCAGGGTCGGACCGGGTTTCGGGCGCTCCGGCAGGCGGAAATTGTTCGAAGATGAAGAAGATTTTGTGCTTGATCTCGCCGGGAGATTAGAGGCGAACGGGATAGACGCCGAGATGAGCCTGGCGGTCAGCGAATCTCTCGTAAGGCTGCACAGGGATTCCCTGGGGATATTGGTCCAATATGAGTTCATGAGGCAGGAGGACGCGGAAGGCATAATAGGGCTTGACCCGGAAAGGATAGATTGTAAGCAGCTTGCGCAGAGCATCAGACATACCGTTGAGGGCTATAGGCAGCTGGGTATCCCTGATAGCGCCGTAAACAGGCTTCTGGCTACCCACATTCCTCCGATAGGTTTTATCAATTATCTCCAGCGCAGATACCGGCTTGGAAGAAAGATGGGGCTCATCTTACAGACATTGCGCCGTTTTAATATAGAGGCGTGGGTCAAAAAGTATCGCGATGTCATGGACAGGCGCGGCACCCTGGACAGGCAGAAGCACCTGAAGGAGTATAGGCCGGAAAACAATGATCTTCTCGCGGATACAGGGAGGAGAGACCTTCTTGGGCAGCTCAAAGGATATCTGCAAATACTGCGTGTCCTGAGCAACAGGGGATCCCGCAGTTTTGAATACAGCGAATGCAATCCCGGGAGACACGGCGGATATGAGATGCTTATTGACGCTCCCCGGAACGATATCAGGCCGGGTCAGAGGTTCTATATAGGCGAACGCGAATTCCTTGTAGAGGTTGTCGAGGTGACCGGAGCAAGATCGGGTAAGCTTATAGTGGAGGTCAGGGAGATAGGCGGGGCAGAGGCAACCCTGCCCAGGGCAGGCACCATAGCGAATAACCCGGAGAGCGTCACATATGATGTCCAGATCAGGATATTACAAAGGGTCATAAGGAACCTGGAAGATACGAATTGTGCCACCGCTTCGTACCCCGGCACAGAGGAATTCGCCGCCATAGACAGGATGCTGGGACTTGCCAAAGACGTGTCTCCGACGAATTTAGATTCCATACAGGTGAATTTTTTGGATGAGCGCATCCCGCGAAGATTGGCGGACGGGGAATGGAAGGGCGATGAATCGCAGGAGGCGGCGGTCAAGCTCGCGCTCGGTGGCTCCAGACAGATTGTAGTGCACGGCCCTGCCGCGACCGGCAAGACGACTGCCATTGTGGAGATGGTCCGTCAATACGCGAAGCAGGGGAAGAGGGTGCTGGTCGTATCGCAGATGAACCAGGCCGTGGATAACGTGATAAAGGAGTTGATGGACGATGGGTCGATCCCTGTCGCCCGCCTGGGCAATAACCCGTCGGACTTCAAGTATGGTACGGAGCGGGTCTGGTTCCAGGATGAAGAGGCATACCGCGGATTCCGGGAGAGGTTCAACAGGCAGCGGTCGAACGCATTCGTATTCGGGGCGACATCCATAGGCATCGCCACCGATAGGAAGCTCAGGGCCCTTGCCGGAACGAGGAGCAGACCCCAATTCGACGTCGTCATAATAGATGAGGCAAGCAGGGAGACGTTGACCGGCGCGCTCGTGCCCCTGCAATACCTGACAGGTGACGGTAAGCTCGTCGTCGTCGGTGACCGTAAGCAGCTTCCCCCGTTCGTGCTTGACGAAGAGATACGCGCCCTCCGGGAAGCAGGTATAGAGGATGGGCTGATAGACGGGTTCTACCGGGACGTAATAGGGACGCTGGCCGGCACCGGGAGGGCAGACGAGGTCACGCTCCTCACTAACTGGCGTTCCCACCCGCTCCTGGCCGGTCTTGTATCCGAGCTGTTCTATGAAGGGGATGTCAACAGACGGGGTTGGGAGGATTTCGATAAAGATACACTGAGTTTAAAGGTAATAGACATATCAGAAGAGAGGGACTATTACGAAACGCCGGTCGGCGACTCGTACCAGAATTTAAGATCGGCGCGGGAAACGCTGGACCTTGTAGAACACTACAAGAACAATAGAAATGTCCCGCTGCCGAAGATCACCATAGTTACGCCCTACCTGGCGCAGGTAAGGCTTCTCGAAGGCATGCTCCAGGAAAAATACCGCAGGTTATCAACCGACTCATTACCACATGTTACGACCATCGACAGTTACCAGGGAGGGGAGAACGACACCATAATAATAGACACCGTGAGAAGCAATCAGCGCGGAGAGATAGGGTTCCTCAAAGACCTGCACAGGTTATGTGTCATACTCTCCAGGGCGCAGGAGAACCTCGCTATAGTATGGGATTCGAGGGTATTCATGCGTGAGCCGGAATCGGTCTCTGAGGCCGACCGGCCGGCGAGGGAGATATTCATAAAGTTAAAAGAATATTATGAGAGAGAGGTGCTCTCGTTCTTTCCTGAGCCGGAAGGGCGCGGCGCCATCGTCTCCGATGACGAAGATGATGACACGCCGCCGTCCGGAAGCGCCGCGCCAGGGCATATAATGCTCTATGCCCATGACCCGTTCGGCATAACGCTTGCCTGGACGGCGCTGCGGGGATTATTCAGAAGATTGTTCAGGCAAAACAGAGTTCCCGGGAGCCCTGAGCCGGATCGTAATGATATGGAAGTGCGAGCCATGGCCAGAAAGATAACCGTAAGATTGAACGACCTGCATGAGATATATAAAGATATAATCGACCGCATACCCGATATAGCGTCCGAATTCAGTGATATGGTGTCGGAATTTAACAGGCTCGGTAAAGAGTATAATGACCTTGGTAAGCCGCAGGAAGAACGGCAAAGGACCGTTAAGGACGTCCATGACGGTCTTAATAAAATATCCGGTGATCTTGATAAGCTGAAAAATGAGCTTATGCGCATTGATGAGTCCAGGAAGAGTGGCGCTGGACTTGGCCCCGGTTCGCCAAAGGCCACAACAGGGGCAAAGGTCCCCGTTTATGAGGATGTGGTCCTGGCTCTCAGCGCAGGGCATAAATCGACCAAGCTGCTCCATCTGGAAGATATGCGTAACCAGTTGCTTGAGATGAGGACGGACGGATCGTCCGCTTACTGGGTCTTCGGTATAGAAGAATGTGAAAATGCGGAAGAAATCCGGGGGCGGATATCCGGGATGCTGAGATGGAATATAATCAGATCGGCCCTTCCTGGTGATAAAGTATTTCTTTCTTTCGAGCATAGTTTCAGATCTTCCCGTTCTCCGGAGGGTCTCAAAGATATCATGGAAGCGGCTTTCCCGGAAATAGATTTCAAGGGGGGCTTCATCTCTCCCGTATATAAGGGTACGGCCCTGACAGTTGCAGCCCTGCGCGAAATAAGCGGTGGTACGGTTGCGGAGCCGGAAGGAAACCTGGGTCCCGGGGCGATGAATGCCGGTGCGCCCTTCGACACGATGCCCCTTGCGGGAAAGCTTATAGTGCTCGATATGGACGAACTCATGTTCACATGGCATCCGGAACCGCTTGCCGAGAGGAAAAGGGGAGAGGGTCGCATCAGGGCCAGGCTTAAAGGCATCGAGGATAAACGTGAACGGGCGAGGATACGTGGCGAACTATCCCGCTCGTTCATGGCGGAATTTAGGGCGCGGCATTTGAGGGGCGAGAAGATAATAAAGGTCCGCAACGAGCTTTTGCCAGCACTCAAAACTCTCAGGGAGAACGGGGCCGAGATAGCCGTAGTTACGGGAAGCTCACATATATACGCGGAGGTGTGCCTTGAGATGGCAGGCGCGCTCGAATATATAAGCACCGGAGACGGCGGCGGGAAGGCGATCTATTGCCTTACCGAAGATGAACGTAAGGTTACGAAGGCAGGTATGCCGGTGGGTAAGGCATTCAAGGATGCCGCTCGCGACTTCGGGAAATCCGATGCAGGCGCATGGAGCCGGGACACGATCTTCATAGGCCATGATACGGAGACCGACATCCCATGGGCAATGGCCGACAGCAGAGGGAATGGCCCCGTCTTTATACGTCTCGACGAGCTTACGCCGGACGATATCCCACATACGCCGTTAGATACCGTTATAGATATAGTGCGTGCGTTGTCATGGAAAGGTGATGGCGACATATCCGCGGGTTTCAGATCTGCATACCTCAACGCCCCTGCTAACGGGTCCCGGGACACCACGTCATACCGGGATATAAAAGATATTGAGGCAGGCGGGTACAGGTTCGAGATGAGAAAGGTATATTCAGACGGACTGCTCGTTCCCGTAATATCAGGCATCATTGTACGCAAGGCAGCACCCGGTACGCCGCGTCCTGAGTTCGGCATTTTAAGGGAAAGCGGCAATTTTATCTTATTTATAGCCGCAGGGTTAGATATTACACAGCATGCCTCCGGCCAGCAGGTTCAAATGGCAGGGTTCGGCGGCATATCGATAGTATCGGCGCTTATCGTGCTGATAGGCGGCGGAGCGCTCTATCTCTATAAACGCAAGATGAACGAAGAGATGAAGAAGGATGTTAGGAAATTCAACCATGATGTCAACTCTTTGATGAATACCATCATGAGTGCCGTCGAAATGGATAACGGCGAGGACAAGGGGCTTATCAATCTCTATGTACGCCGTAAGAATACCCGCGATGATCTGGAGAGCAGGATTAGAGATGCCCGCAGGAAGATCTTCGACAGAGAAGCCGCCGTGAAAAAGGTGTGGAAGGAGATCGAAAAGTTTGTAAGTATATTGAGGATGGATCTCGAAAAGATCCCCCGCCATCATACGCCGCCTCCGAATAACGCCACACACAGGAAGCCCCTTGGGTCGCCCGCGGAATGTCTCAGTGTATTATGGAGGAACAGGGCGGATCTTGAGGACGCGCCTATTACCCGGTCCGGCATTCAACGCCTGGTATTGCGCCCCTATTTCAAACGCACGACGATCGCGTATGAATTGGAGACGCTCTGCGCCGCAGGTCTCCTGGAGATACGGCCGGAAGACCGCGGAAAGCGGGCCCTCACATATCATCTGAGCCCGCTATTATTGAAGATCCCGGATGAAGAGATGATGCGCATAGTGAACGCGATGTCGATAGACGGCGACTCTGTACTCCAGCATGGCTCAAACCGGTATAATGGGTTTGACCCGGTCCGTCTTGAAAAGTTTAGAGATGAGATAGCAAAAGTCACCCATTTGGCGCTTGAAGCAAAGATAATATCCCTCTATGCCGATTCCCAACATACGCCGCGTTATCACGCCGAACGAGTCGTGCGGCTTTCAGAGATGGTAGCGCGCCAGAGGGGTGACTTTACCGAGGACGAGATCCGCGACCTGCGTCTCGCGGCATATGCCCATGATATAGGTAAAGAGAGGAGCATCTTCGAGTCATCGGCCATATTCCCGTCATTCATCAGGGATAAGGTCACAAGACAGCACCCCAAAAGGTCGTTAAAACTGCTTCAGGAAGCCGGCATATGGCTTCCCGTTGAGTGCCTTGAGGCGATAAGGGACCATCATAAGGAAGGGGCCAAGTCAAAGTTCACAGATGTCATATATGCGGCCGACCATTTAGACGGCCCTATCGATACCTTGAGGCCGCACAAGAAGCCGAATGGAAAGACGCTGCAGGAAGAGATAGAGAGAAGCCGCGCTGCCATGGAGAGGCTCTATTCCGACGGAGATATAAGTTCGGGGACTTTTGAGGCGATCAAGGTCTTATTCGACGACCCCTCATTTACCGGGATATTGGAAGAGGCCCTTAACGCCCGCGCGGTACATCACAAAAGAGGACCGGAAGACGCGGGGATAGACCTGTCGCCTTACAAGGCCTTCGGCCGGCACTATGCGGACAGTATAGCGGTTTTGAGGAACAGCGATGCCGAAAAGGAGAGGAAGGTGGTGCCGCTCATGATGGTGAAGGCAAGCGGGCTGGATAGGACGATGCGCGCGGCGCTTTCCGCCGGCATACGGGGATGGCTTGATCCCCGGTACAGAGGGCTGGTGAGATGGCCCGGCGCCGTCCAGAATATAGCCGGCCAGCTTGAAAGCACGGTCTCTCCCGGAATATATCTGGCCGTTTCCGGTTCTCTCGGGGTCGAAGGATATGTGGAGGTCGAAAATGGCGCTATAAAGATGATCGAAATAGCGCCGTGGAACAGGAAGGAAGAAGACGGGAAGAGGCGATATATAGGTGTGGGGCCTCAGATGCTCGCGTTCGTCGTGGCGGCCCTCTTCAGGAAGAACGGCGCCGCCGAAATATATGATCCGAACGAAAATACTCTCCGCGCGATAGGGGAGATCAACATAACACACACAGGCGATCATCGGTGGCTTATCGACGTGACGCAGTTCGAGAGCATACTTGCCGCACAGCGCGAAAAGATAGGGCATCTGATAGATCGATATGGTTTCGAGGCCGACGACCTGCGCGATCCCGCCATCAGTGTCATGGTCGCCCCGCCTGAGGTCGTTGCCGGTCTGGAGAAGCACCGCGGAGGGGCCGTATTCGACCCGCGCGACGCCCGCGGCAGTATGGAGCAGGCTGCCAGGACAGCCGTTGAAGCCTCGATGAAAGAAAGGGCGAGGATGGCGCTCGAAGCGCGCCTCAACGACATCAGGGTGATGATGAAGGCGATGCAGGGCGAGAGGAGACGCGAACTCCGGAGGAGAGATACAAATGGCCACGACGACAGGGTGCGAAGCGTCAACAGGCGGATAGATAATCTCAGGGCGGAGAAGGGCAGGATAATAAGCCGCCTCATCGGGGAGATGGGCCCGGAAACGGTTGAGGCGACGAAACGGCGGTTCGGAGCGGTTAAAGATAGGCCCGTCAAGGCCGTCATATTAGATGTGGATAAGAACCTGACCGATTCGACCAGGCGGATCACGCCCGAGGCGATCGATATCATACTCTGGCTCCGAAGCGAGGGCGTGCCGGTCATGCTGGCGACCGGCAGGCATTACCGGTGGGTCCAGGGCGGCCGCGGGCCCGGATGCGATCTGGAGACGGTGCTCCTCGATATTCACAGGGCCATTGAGATAAGGGGTATCCCGCCCGGCGAGCGGCGCGATATACTGGAAGGGTTATATGCGGCTTCGGAGAACGGCCTTACGATATCGAACGGTTTTGCGGAAGGCGAAGGATCGCGGCGGAATTACGAAGAGTGGCTCTTAAACGAGGTCGGTATCAAGCTCGATGCGGAACGGGAGAGACGGTTCAGGGGCTTCCTGGACGGGCTCAACCTGGAGGGCTACGGCCTGTCGGCCATGGGACGCGAAGCGAAAGAGCGCTCCTATACTTTCTACGGGACCGCCGAAGAGATGGCGCATCTGAGCGAAGCGCTTCCGAAGATACTGGAAGACGCGGGCCTGAGCGATGAGAATATGAATGTGTTGAACGCCGGAGAGGCGACCGACGTCGTCTTCTACCCGGTAGATAAGTCCATCTGCCACTTATTCTTCAATATGGTGCTCGATATATATGATGATAAGGACGGCGTCATAGTGGCCGTAGGCGATTCCGGCCAGGAGGGCGGTAATGACAATCCGATGCTCGTCGGCCGGCGCGGCGGTCTTTCGAGCGACAAATATGATCCTGCCGATAACAGGATGATCGCGCTGGCGCTGATAAGCGGCACAGGGCCGGGGATGCCCTCCGCCATATGGGCAATGCGCCAGCTCCTGTATAAGACATCAACCGGCCTGAAGCGCCTGCCGCACTCGACCGCTCCCCCCGCTGGACCTGTCCCTGCATCATCCGCCCCCGGTCCCCAACCCCCCGCCGCAAACCCGGTCATCCGGGTCCAGGCCTTTTACATTTCCGATATAGCGAACCGGTTACGACACTGGATAAGGGATAACATGTACGAATACGGTTGGTACTGCTCTGACCATGCGGTGGTCTTATACCAGGCGCTCTCAGAAAGCCGTGTCGTGATGGACCACGGTCTTAAGGTATATGTGCGCCATTGGCCAAAACTATCCCACTATACGGTTGAGGTCGTCGCTCAAGATGGTACGTCATATCTTGTGGATACGTATCCGGAAGGGCGCGGTATGGTGCAGCACGATGCCACAGTGGTGGCGCTCAGGCCGGGAGAGGATTTCGTAAAAAATTACGGGTACGTGTCAGAGTCGGTGGTCGTCTATCCGGAAGGGTTCGATGAGAATTACGAAGCGGCATATGAAGTGGCGAAGGTACGCCTGAAGGAGAGATGGGGGGGTGAGGCCGCCAGATTATACGATGAGAGTTTGGAGAGAGGTGAGATCGACGGGAGGGTGGGCAGGAAGCTGCTTGCCGAGATAGGCCCCGAGACCCGGCCGGCCGGTTGGGAGCCGCTGGATATCATAGGCCACATCTTCAGGGCGCTTGATATATCGGGCAGAGAACTCGTATGGCGGGAGCTTCCGGACGGTTTCAGGGCCGCCGAAGTGCCCGTAGAGGGCCTGCGAAGATATGCGGTCCTGACGGCGTTCAACCTGCCCGAATCGGAAGAGCTTAAAGGCGGCCTGTCGATCATAAGTTACCGTGATATGCCGGTATTCTTATTGTTCCGGAGCGGAGCGGATGACAAGAGAAGGGTGGTGGACCTGTCGGTCTACTATGACCTGCCGGGAGCTGAGATATCCGGGTGGATCAAAAGGACCGCCGGATGCACATTCCTGGCCGGCGGCGATATCGAGTACATCAGCCATGAACATCCGTTCATGTATGCCACCTTCAATCAACTGGGCGGATTGGCCGGTACGGACACAGAACCCCGAACGATGCACCTGGATAGACCCCGGATCGTAAAGATACCTGTGTTGCCCGGTGTCCGGGGCCTTCTCCACCCGTCCAGTATTATAAGCGCCAGGGCAACGACGAAGTTCGTGAAACCCGAAAGCAGGGTGCTCGTCCTCGGCACATTCATAGGGTTGAACGCGCGCATCGCCGCTGAGAAGGGGGCGAAGGTCGATGCCACGGATATAAAAGAGATGGCGGTGGAGAACACAAAACTGACCTGTTCCCGGGTAGAGACGAAATATCCGGTCAATGCCTTTGTCAGGGACCTATTTGACGGCCTGGGCGAATATGACTTCATCATCTTCGATATGCCTCATCACCCTCTTATGTGGAAGGATAACGGTATCCCCGTAGACAGGATAACGCCTTCGGACCGGAATCTCTACGACTTCAACGATGAGCTTCTTAACAGGTTCGCCGAAGAGGTCGCGGGCCATCTTACCGAAGGCGGATGCGCCGTTATTGTCAATATCGAATCTCCGGTCATACGTAAACTGCTGGAAGAGAAGACAGGATTATCTGTGGCTACCGACTTCTTTGGCGAAGAGGGCGATTCGATGGCGTACATCATCCGCAAGGAAACCCCGTTCCAAGCCCAAAACCCCGTCCTCCAAGCTCCCGGCCCCAAGCTCCAAGCCCTCCTCGCATCCTCGCTCCGATACGAGCGCGACAAGGCCGGCACGCCCACAGATATAGTACCCGAAGGCCGTACGGTGATGCTCTCCGAAGGTCTCTTCGATATGGAGAAGAAGACAGAGCTTGTAGAGCTGATACTTAAGAATAAAGGCAGCAGCATACAGATATTGCCTGTAGATGAGCTCCGCCGCAGCGCCATAAGCGGGAGGGCCACGAAGGATAATACCATAATAGTCCTTACAGAGGAGGAATTTAACGACCCGAAGGTCTGGAACGGCTATGCCAAGGAAGAGCGCGGTATAAATTCAAGCGTCCTGTTGCTGGATGATAATGCTAAATTTATAGGCACGAACTACCTCTACCTTGAAAGTGTCCTGAAGCTATCGGTAGCTATAATGGCGGGCAACAGGGGTGCGGTCGGATCCTTCTATAAGCTCATAGCCGGAAGGCCGATAAGCGATGAGGCGCTCGCATCCCTCGGTATTGACCCGGTCACCTTTGCCCTCAATGCGATACTGGAGTTCGATGAGATGAGCGTTAAGGACGGCGAAGAGTTTGAACGATATAAGAGATCGATGGAGATATACCTTGCAGCTGCTTAACGAAGATAGAAAGTTCAGGAGGGTCATCCGCATAATAGCGGGCGTGCTCGTAGTGACGTTCCTTGCGCAGGACGTGGTGTGGGCGTACCCTGACCTGGCAGAGGCGCACCATGCCCGGAGCGCCACCCTCGCCCCGTCCTCGTTCTTCGCAAAGAAGGGCTCTCCAGAAGAGGTATACGGCAGGGTGATAGAAGAGTATATAGAGCGTAATAATGTGCCCAGGGATAAGCTCGTCCTTGGCACCGTCCTCGAGATATTGGAGAGATATAAAGGTGAGAAGTGGTTCGCCAACAATATAAAATACTATCCGGAATATAAGGGAAGTGATATAGCCGAGATACGCATATCGTTCTCCACGAAGTACACCTTCAGGTACTTCGACCCCCGCCTCTCAGACGAAGATAGGTACGCCGGCCAGCGGGAGAAGATATACTACACCGATCCCGTCACCTTCGAAAAACGGCTCCTCGATACGCTGCCCCTCAATGAAGGCAAACTCTCCAAGCAGGTGCTTAAGGTGGAGGCGCTGACGGGACCGCAAATGGCGGAAGATCAAAAAGGGGTCGGGCACCTCTCAGCAAAAGAATTTACAAAAAGGGGCCAGACCCCTTTATATTTGGCGCTATTAGGCACGGCGGCATTATACGGCATCTTAACGCCAGGGAACGGACCGCAGTCGGTAGCGCTCGCTTCGTTATCCTCCGTATTCGGTTTTGTGGTCATCACAGGCATCATACTGTATATGGTATGGAAGGTGAGCGCCTATCTTATAAGAAGGATGAATGTTAATGCCGAGGACCTATACAGGCTGAACGATATCATAACGCAGTCCAGGAAGACGGAAGCCATGGAAAACCCGGACTACTCCTATGTGATAGGGTTTATCTCGGGTTCGATGGACACGGCGGTGCGGTCGGGCAGATTGGCATTAGGAGAGGAGGAGGGGATCGCCCTCGATCATAGATCCAGGATATATATACGCGAGCTTATGAAGATACTTAATAATGCCAGGATCATACTCGTCGATACGGATGATTGGATGACCGGATTGGGGTTACCGGTCATCTATTCCCGGGACAGGAAGCATACATTCTCTTCGGTCTCGAAGGAGGCCAACGCCATCTACCTTTCACATACCCTCTTCGATCTCTTTGTTGATAAATGGCATTCGGGCGGAGAGGATACCGTATCTTACAGAAGGGCGCTCTCCGCATATCTCCTGAACGCAGCTGCCATATGGGCCGGTTACGACTGGAAGGAGATAGCGGGATTGATGCGCGTCATAACGGGTGACAGCAAGAATGCCGGCATGTGGAAAGGCAGCGGGCTGGAAGACGCATTACACGATCTGCAGGTCGAATACGAAGAATCTGTCCTGGAGCCGGCCCGCACCCGCGTGCTGGGAGAAGTGCTGGGTAAAGACGGGGGGATAGATGAGCCGTTTCTGATACGACTCCTGGCGTCCTCCGTAGATTCGATAGATTTCAGGGAATTTTTATTATATGCGCTGACCGACCTGGGATTGACCGAAAGGTTCCTGCGCATCATGGTCTATGCCATTAATAGGGATGATGAGCCGGCCCTTTCAGAACTGGCGGAGCGCGCCTACGGGTCATATGAGGAGAGCCTGCAGGGTATCATAATGAGGGCATATAGCGGGGAGAAGAAGGTGAAAGACGCCATGCTCTCTTGGGCCGTAAACCTGGCGTATTACCATCGTAGCAGGGGCAGAAATAAGAGAGCGGCCATATATTACGGCGCCGCCTCAAAGATAGACGAAGACGATCCGAAAGTTATGGAGCTGAGGAGGGTGATACTGCGGGAGGACGATGATGATGGGTCGCCGCCTTCCTCCGGTAATGGGCCGCAAATGGCCGCGACAGACGGTATCCTCCGCCTCCTTTCGTCATTCGGTCCGTCCGCGGTCAAACGCGCAGCGTCCCCAAGTTCGCCCTCTTCGTGCATCGATGCGATAGTCAGGTACTGCGGTGACGGCATAGGTATACAGCTCTTCACAGCGGATGACCTGGCGCGCTCAGGGCTCATGGAAAAGAAGGGCCATAATGACCTTTCGGCGGATACAGTAAAGCATGAGCTCGGCATACTTTGCCAGATAGGCGTATTGGAGCCATCGAACGGATCGGGGCCGTTACGGTATATCGTTGCATCTCCCATCAGAGGCCTTTCGCCCCCGCAGAAGATGATCGATATCCTCAGGTCGATCTCTGAGATACCCGCCTTGAAGAAGAGCTCCGTGTCCGCAGAAGATATCTCCGAAGTCAGGGGAATGGTATCGTCCCTTATCGCCAGCGTAAAGAGGTCCGCTCTTCAACACGCCGAAACCGCGCAGGAGACAGCTCAACCGAAAGAATTGCCTGGCTTTACGGAACAGACGATAGCTCTCTTAAGAAAAACACGGGGGAACCAGGCCGAAGCCGCCAGGGCTCTCGGGATGACGAGACAGGCGATGGGGCACAGGATAGAGAAGATAAGAGATGCGGCCCTGGAAAGAGGCGACTCAGGTACTATAGGACGGCTTGACAGCGCATTGGCATCCGCGCCTGCGAACTTAGCCAAAAAGGGCATCCCCCAAAAGGCCGAAGAAGATATGTTCGTAACGGTGCCGGCGCTGCGTTGGCCCGGATATTTCATAGTGGTATCGGGCGTACTCCTTCTCATCTGTATAATATTCCCTCCGGCCGCAGAGTTGCTGGAGGATCTCATAATGGGGATCATACGGATCTTCAGAGGGGCCGAAGCGCCGGCCGGTGTCCAGGAAGCGGGAATGGGCCTGGCGGCTGTGGTCTTGGGTGTAACCCTTCTTTCCTCCGCGCCCGCGGAAGCCGTCAAATCCGCCTACAGCTATAGGATGACCAAGGCGGAGATAGATTCCTACGCGAAAGGTTACGGCAGGCGGCTTAAAACTGTCAGGGAGGCGGAGGGGTTGACAAGGGGAGAGCTGTGCTACTTACTGGATGGCCGTATCAAAGAATGGCAGTTGACGAGATGGGAAAGCGAGGAGAGTCCGCCGCCTGCTTTCCTGCTGGAGCCCATAGCAGAGCTTTTAGGCGTATCGGTTGAGTATATAAAAGAGACAAGGGGCAGGGCTGACTGGCATGCGTTCGAGAGAAGGGCTGACAGGAGAGGGCGGTTGAGACGGGTCAGGGAACGATTCGGTTTTAAGGAGATCGAGATAGGCCGGTTGCTCGGCGCGACATATGACAATTTCTATGGCCGGCTTGAATCCGGAGATAATTATATCTCCGTAGATATTGCCAGAGGACTTGTAGGGGTATTCAGGAATGAAGTAAGTTTGCGGTATCTGCTGCTGGGTATAGATGAGCCGGACTGGAATAAGGTAGGGGTAGTAGACGGATACGGCGGAAGGATCGCAAAGACGATGGCGCAGCTGAAGACGAGTGTGAACGCCTCTCATTCAGATCTGGGCATAGGTAATGAGCGCTTCAGGGATATCCTGAACGGCAGGGCAAGGCCATCCATCGCGGAGCTTGATAAGATGGCCGCTTATTGGAACGTGCCGCCGCAGTATCTCATAAAAGGCATCGACGAACCGGATTGGGGTTTCAGGTTCGACGGCGCCGTCAATACGGAGAAGACGCTTAACGGTTTTACGTATACAGGCATACAGGCATATTTTAACTACCTCCGTGACTGCGGCGTGCTGGGCCTGGAGGATATAGGGTTGAGTATAAACGGAAGGGTGCTCGAACTGGTCGCGAGGGTAAGGACCGGCGGAATGATAAGGCGCTCAACGTTCCATGAAATACGCCTTAACGAGGAACTCAACCCCGAAGGCGTAACATACGGCGCGCGTATGCGCAAAGCCATAATGGCCATATTGGAAGAGCAGGGAGTGCCGCTTGCCGTTCCGATAGCGGAAAAGACAGGCAGCTTCGGCGTGAAGGGCGTTGAATATAGAGTAAGCGGTTTATTGAATCATTTCGGCCTTTCCTGCCAGGACGCCATGGCATTTAAATTCCTGGGGAGGGGTGAGCGGCATAAGAGGATCGAGATCCGCAGGCGGGGAGAGACATTAAAACCCGAAGCGGAAGCCATCACGACAATAGACCTGGACGAAGACGGTTTCCCGATAGGCGTGGAGAAACCGGAGAGAATGGCTGCAAATACGTCCGTTGTTGTATATGCTTTCGAATTACAATGCAAGCTCGGGAAGATAGACCTTGAAAATGGTCTGGTGAAAAGAAGCGCCCTGGACGGGGAGAACTCACTGACCATAGGAGGGGTCGAATATGCGGGCATACGGTTCTATGTAGATTATCTCCGCAGGACAGGCATGGAAGACGTTACAGGCGTTGAGTTCATAAAAGAACCAGGCCAGAAGAGGATAGATATATACCCTGTGACAAGGACGGGAAGCCGGGGGATAGCACATTCCATAATCCTCGACGAGAACGGTGTTCCCGAATGTTACACGGGAGCGGGGAAGGAGATAAAGGTGTCGGTCCTGGATATCCTGGAACGGCAGAATAATCCCCTCCGTATAGTCATATATAATCCCATGCTCTTCATATTTGCCGGAGCCGGTTATACGCTTATGAAGATCTATCTGAAGTTCAAAGGATACGATGACGATGAAGTCGTCCTGTACAGGGTATGCGGTGATAAGGCAACGGAGCGTTTTATCGAGGGGAAGGAGAGATCGGAAGATGGCAGCGAGAGGCCGATATTCAGAATAATGCTCGACAGTGAAAAGAGGCCCGTCGGTCTGGATAGTGAGGCGAAAGAGGCGGAGGTCGCCAGATTACTCCGGTCGCAGGGCAGTATAGGGAGCGAGGAATACGAAAAATACCTCGAGTTCAAGAGAGAGTTTTTGAGACCGGGCCAAAGACCTCCCCATATAATGCCGTCGAAATATGACCTTAGAGGTTCGTTCGCCGAGATCGAGAGGCGCACCGCGGAGGGGCTGAGGAATAATGCGTCGGCCTTGAAGGCCAACCTGTCCGACGGAGGCGACCCGGGCCTTCTGGCCGCGATAAGGAGGTTTGCCATTCTTATACCGGGTTTAACGCACGCAAAGAGGGGCAGATATCCCGTTCCGGAAGAAGTATCGGCAGAGCTCAAAAGAAGGGAACGGGCCGGTTTGAGTAATAATCCCGGGGCCTTACAGAGGCCTGCCGCAAAAGGTGGTGATGTATCGCTATATAATTGGGCAAGGAGATACGGTATACCCCTTCCCGGTTCTCCGGCCTCACCAAGGTTCAGCTTGAAGTATCCTACGAAAGAGAGTGTCCTGGCCGGTATTGCGCGAAGAGAAGAACTCGGCCTGCCTACCTTCCGTTCATATCTTACAAAGCGCAGTATCGCTGAAGGCGGCGACGCGGCGCTTTGGAAAGCGATAATCAGGCATAATGTATCCGTTCCAAGGAGACCCGGTTTTGACGGCGGGTCCCTCAAATCGGCCCGGACCATCCTGCTGGAGACGGCGCCGGCTTTACCCGGGTCCGTTGACGAAGACGGTTTTTGGAATGAGATGGAAGGCCTCTGGTATAGGATGAAGGCCGGCGACAAAAGGTCGCGTGTGGAGCTCCTGGAGCGTCTGACGCCATTTGCCGTCACCATAGCGGATGGTATGTCGTGGTTACCGTTTTCCTCAAAAGTCAGCGAGCATGACGAAGAGGTGCGGAACCTGGCGCTGCTCGTATTGCTCGAGGTCATAGATGACTGGGATTGCGGCCAGGACGGAGTGCGGCTCAATGGCTTTTTGACCGCGGCGGTAAGGAACAGGGTCAAAGAAGAGATCCGTAATACATTATATTCAGGCAGGCCATATAATGCAGGATCGATGCAGGATGCCAGACGCACACGAAGGAACGAAGAGGGACGGCAAATACAGGATAGCATAAGTATAGAAGACGATATCTCGCAGGCCGGCGGCATACTGGCCGTCCCGCACGATCCGTCCACTCCGGAGGGCGTGGAGAATCTCGAGGCGCTCACCTACTACAGGGACAGGGCTCTCCTCGGGAGCGCCCCTTACGAGATCGTAGACCCTGATGCGAAAGAGACGCTGGCGTCGGAATTGCGTCAGTTCTTCGCGGAGAAAGGTATCTCCCGGATACTCGCGAGGAGCGATATAGGTATCAGGGACTTTGCTATATATATGACAGGGAGCATGGGCAGGTTCGGGACGGCCCTGAGGAGCTGGAGCAATTTAAATCTGATCCTTGTAGCTGACGCGGATCCCGGGCAGCTTGAAAAGGCCATCGCCCTTTTGCGTGATATCATCGGAGGCGGATACGTCGACTACTACACGCACTCATCAGTGCCCGTCCTGGTGTTGGGTAAAGGCAGCGATTTCGACAGCGATATCGCGGCGGGGAACGGTTTTATCGACCTGGTCCATTCCAGATACCGGCTGGGAAGCCCCGAAAAAGGTATCGCCACGATAGAGGGGATCCCGCTTTCTCCGTACTATCTGAAGGCGGTGGCCGATAGCATAGGCGAAGAAGAACCGGAAGACGACTTCGAGGGTACCTATGAAGGGCCTTATCAGGTCGATGACGGGGACCTAAGGGCGATAATGAGGTTGCGTATCCAGAGGGAGATGGAATTCTTCGGCGAGGTATCGAACCTCAGGACGGTCTTTGAGAGTGATTCCGGTATAGGTGAACGGTTGAACGGCATGGCCGTTTCGGTGTTGATGGACCAGGGGGACGAATATCCGGACTTCCAGACCCATCAATTAGAGAAGTTCTTTGCCCGCCAGCGAAATAACGCGGAGCGGCTTCTTATGAAAACGCCCGGGATGTTGTCGTCCATGGGCGTCTTCGGTCTTGGCTTCGGCATCGACTCTTTCATACGCCCCGAAATGGCGCCGCAGGCCGCTTCGCTCGGCTCGACCGTCGCCGTCATCGCCGGCATAGTCGCGGCGTGGTGGCTGGCCGGCAAACTCTTCAAATGGTTTGCGACAGGCGGGGACGAGAGGTTGCCGTCGCTCGCCGGCGCGTCATGGCACGGGCGCACCGCGGTTATCGACCTGGGCAACGGATATGTCAGGGCAGTGAAGTTCAAAAATGATGACGAACCTTTAGATGCCCTGGAGCGCGAAGCGAGGACGATGGCAGAGCTGCGTGCTGAAGGTGTAGACGTGCCGGAGCCGATCGGATCCGGCGCGGGTTCTTATATATTCAATTATCGCAGAGGTCCAGCCATATCGTATATCGCCCCTGAAGAATATTTCGTATATCCGGAAGACATAAGGTCCGGGGCCCGGATGCGCGCGTGCGCGCTCAATTCGGTTGCGCGGCTTGCGGAGATGTTGAGGCGGGAGTATATACATAATTCGCTTGCCCCGTTAACGCATCATCGTAAAACGGGCCGGCCGTGGCTGTGGCACCACACCCCTCTCGGACATCTGGAACATCTGGAAAAGGATCTCGGTCGCTCGAATATCAGGTTAACCGGCGTGGCAGATTTTGAGCATGTAGATAAGATAGCGCCCCACACAGATCTTCATTTCGAAATAGGGAGGATGCTTACCGAGTGGGCGCTGGTATTGACATATCATGGCATAAAGAACGGTATCCCCAGGGAGGAACTGCTCGGGATATTGAAAGACGGCCTTGGGAATTTCTCTGAGAGATTGGGATTGGCCCGCGGGGCGCTGTTAGATGACCGCGGATCAAAGTTATTAGAGGAATACCTGATATTGGCAGAGGAGGATATTGAAGAGGATTTCCTCTCATCACAGGATAATAATTCCAGGCCTACGCTTGATGACCTGGTCGAGTGCATCGATGGCATAACATCGAAAGTGGTTGCCGGGAACGGTTTTGATAAGAAGCACAGGAACCGTGCCGTCCGGAACGGAACGGCCGCACCTGTCTCTGCACCCGAATATGAAACCGGGGACGTTCTTCGGGGGGACAGTGGCGGGCAGACAGTGGCCGCGACGGACGAAGGCCCGGCCCGCCTGGCCCGGGAGTTCTGGCGCGAGTCATGGTACGACGGAAGGAGGGAATGGCGCGATGAGCTTTATCCCGATTCTATCGTCTCATTCGTCAGGAAGGCGCTCGAAAGGAGATATGGGAAGGACCGGAGGTTTACGCTTATAGATATAGGCACAGGCCCCGCACTATTTTTACCGAGACAGGTCAGGTCATGGTTCCCTGCCTCCGAAGTGCACGCGCTGGATCTATTCGATGATGGGACCATAGGGAGATATCTCGACCGGTCGGAGAGAGGAGATATCCGTTATCACCAGTCCACCGCGGAAGATACGGGCCTCGAGGACGGGTCCTTTGACGTCGTAGTGTCGACCTTCACTCTTGACTTTGCGGATATGGAAAGGTCGGTAGTTGAGATACGGCGTATCATGAAAGACGGCGGGACCGCCTTAGTGACATTGCACGCCATCGACAGGGAGGAGATGAGAGGACGCGGGAGGGCCCTTGAAGCATTGAGCGTCTCAGGCGGCCAAACCATGGCCGCGGAGCTCTTCACGGCCAATGAGCGTCAGCAGCTTGCGAACGCCTTTACCGACGAAGAGGCCGTCCGCAGGTATTTTGGCAGATATTTCAAGACGGAAGTAGAGGTCCTGCCGATCGGAGAAGGACGCGGCGCGTCGGCATACGGGGTCATCCTGACCAAGGGCGCCGGTCCCGTCTCCGAAGGATCCGGCACGCCCGTCCCAGCCGATGCCGCGCCTGTGTCCGAAGAGCCGTTCACCGGAACTCGGCGGGCTCTGCCTATAGAGCCGAACCTGACGGTTGCGGTGAGCTTGTCAGACATCGGCGCCGAGGTTAGCGAAGGAGAGGTCGTGTGCAGGGACGGCTTGAAGAAGGCCGAAGAGCTTATCCCGATCCTGGCCGGGTCGGGGGTGGGCTCGATCTACTTTTACGGCGGGCTTTACGAGATGAGCGAGATATCGAAGAAACTCCATTACAATCCCGCCCATAATTATGACACGCGCGTAGTAACCGCAGGCAGGACGACGGTGCTCGCGCCAGGTTATCCCACCGTCTACCAGACGGTCGGAGATACGGAACTGAAGGACGTATTCGGCAACCCGTTCTCTATCTACGGAATGGACAGGTTCAACCCTGACCTTTCGGACGGGGATGTGCGGGCAGGCTTCGGCAGGGTCGTGGAGAAGGCCCACCAGGCGTCCATGAAGGTGACGGCCGACTTCATCCCGTGGCTCTCTCCCGATGCCGTGAATGAGACGAACTATCGGTGGTTCGAATATAAGGAACTGGGCGATGACGCCAACGAGGCCTTCCGGAATGTGCCGGAAGGGGAGAAGGAGGGATGGCTCAGGCAGCTTCTGGTCCGTCCGGAGAATTATGCCCATTGCGCGGTGAGGATAACGGAGAAGGGCCGGCAGGAGAGGGTCATACTGGTGAAGCATGTCATAAGCTATGGATATAATATGGACCAGGTGCGGCCCGATCCGCGCAATGAGGACGTCCAGCGGTACTATATCGAGTCGCTCAAGGCCCTCGTCGATCTCGGTGTCGATACTGTCCGGGTCGACCTTGCCTTTTATTTGCTGATAGCAGGCCTGCCGGACGAAGACCAGCCGCTCAAGAGGATAATAGACGCGGCAAAAGAGTATGCGGGGTCAAAGGGCAGGAATATATCTTTCCTCATGGAGGCATATTATGACGACCAGCGGCAATGGATGGAGCGGCTCGGCGCGGACTATATGTATTCCGACAGGCTATTCAACTCATACTGGAATATTGCGCGTAAAAACTGGAATGCCTCCGATATAAGGGATGCCGTCTGGAACGCCCTTTATGCCTCTCCGCGACCGTTCATCTTCCCGTCGAACTTTGACCAGACGTCGCTTGCGGCTACCGGCGGCGGGGCAAAGGGATTCGCTATGCTCCTCCTTGCGATAACGCACCTGAGAAAGACATCTGTCATGTTCGACCTGCGTGACTGGCTCCTGCACAGGGGACACATCGTGAAGATACCCGGCGGGAGTATAGATCCCGGCGACAAGAGCCAGCACCTCGTTGTGACCGATGACGAATTGCGTGCCAGGTCCGGCTTCCCCGGATTGAAGGCCGCCGTAAGCAACGCGCCGCTCAGGAAGGTTATGCAGGACTTCAGCGATGCGGTGAAGACGAGGGGCGAGAGCTGGATCGAGTCGCCGGCGACGTCGCGTCCCGATAGGCTCTTTTCGCTTTCGTGGAGGACGGAGACCGGTGATTGGGCGGTACTTGTCGTAAACCTGAAACCCTCGGGAGAGTCGATGCAGGCCAGGGTTGACATCCCGGAACAGGCGAAGAAGGAATCGGACGGGGCCTGTGCCTTCGAAGATATCGAGTTTAAGCCCGGAGAAGAGTACAAGATATTCACAATAAGGAAGCAGGGCGCGCCTCAGGGGGCCGTCATGCCGGCGGCCGCTACGGATGGAACGTCAACGGCATCGTCGAACGCAGTTACAATAACTACGGTCCCGCCCGGCACGTTCCCGGAGACAGAAACCAGGGGCGGCGTGACGCGCGACAAACAGCCGGACCCGAAGAAGACCGCCGAGCGTCTGGTGCGGAAAGGGCAGACCTCAGCCGCTCCCATGAATAAGGAGATCCATCTGCGCGACTTTCGTGATTTCACATATGAAGATTATGATCTGAGGCCGTTGAGCGTTGTCTTGCGGGCCGAACGTAAAGGCAGGTCATATTTTATAAAGATAGACCGGAATATGGTTGTAGCAGATAGAGAGGCGGCTATCCTGCAGGAGATGCTGGCTGACAAGGACCTCAGCCGCCACCTGCCGGATGAGGTATATATCGGCCATCTTGACGACGAAGATGTCGAGTATCTATCGGAACTGACCGACTTTGGTATAAAGACGCGAAGGGGAAGTACGTTCATCGCCATGAGCGAAGCGCCGGGCGTAAGCCTCCAGCGGGATCTGACAGGTATGGTCCATCGGGACCTGTCCGACACGGAAAAGGTGCAGGCCTTTGTCGAGCGTATCATCATGGTTACGGAAGCGATAAAGGTATTCCATGCGGCAGGCGTATATCACAGGGACCTTGATATGGATGAGATATTCGTCGATATAGAGCGCGGGAGGGTCACCTTCATAGATTTCAATATCGCTACGACAAAACATAACGGGCTCGGACGGCTCAGGGGCATCGGCCTGGACACGGTCGCCAAGAAAGGCCACGCGTCGGAGTTTAACCCTAATTGGGACGGAAGGAAGCGGGACCTGTACGAGATAGCCCGCATAGCCCGGGTATATTCCAATCTCCTGCCGTATCGTTCCCCCGGAGAGAGGGAACTCTTCCGTATGGTAGATTGGGTGGCCGACAGGGGCCGTCTGACCGCAGACGATCTATTGAAAAGGATGTACGTGATCCGCGCCGGTATAAAGGCAACGGGCGGAACGGTTGCGGCGTCACCCGCGGCATCGTCGAACGCAGTTACAATAACTACGGTCCCGCCCGGCACGTTCCCGGAGACAGAGACCAGGGGCGGCGTGACGCGCGACAAACAGCCGGACCCGAAGAAGACCGCCGAGCGTCTGGTGCGGAAAGGGCAGGCCTCCGCGTCGAAGACCTTGCCGAAACCGGATACGCCGGCGCTTGACCCTGCGATATTAGGCGCGAGAGAAGCGGGCGAGCTGAGGATGATAAAGAACAGCATGTACGAGCTTCAGCGAAGACCCAGGAAGCATGCAGAGGCGATCGAAAGGGCGAAAGAGGTAATTTATGCTTTGGAGGAAGCGCTCATCCGGAAAGCGATACTCGCGGCAAAGGTGCAGGTTGAGTCCGGTGTAGTGACCCCGCGCCTTCACTATGAGGTGATAAAACGCGGGGAGAGATGGCAGCTTACAAAAGTGATCGGCGCGGAAGGCGCGATCGAGACGATCGACATCTTCACTCCGCAGCTTCTGAAGAGGATAAAGGCCGCGGCGTCAAAAGAGGGTATAGATCTTACCGTTGACGTCCATATCATGATGGTGGGGCCGGATGAGGAACTTATAAAAGGTTACATAGATGCAGGGGCGGATTATGTCGTATTGCACTGGAAGGCATTCCGCAACAAGGAGATGCTGGCAAAGAGGCTCGCTTATATAATCGGCGAAGGAAGCAGATTCGGTATCGCGTGCGCGCCGGACGAGCGCATAGGGCCGGTGCTCGAATTCCTGAGAAAACGGGATCTGACCGATAAGATGGCTATATTCCAGCAGATGACGACGCTCTCAGGAAGGGGCGGCCAGAAGTTCCTCGCCCGCACGCTCCTCAACGTGTACAAGGCGCGAGAGATGCTGCCTGAGGATGTACTGATACAGGTGGACGGCGGCATGGACCCGTTCTTCGCCGCGAAAGAGGCGATACGGGCCGGCGCTGATATAATCGTTTCAGGTGAAGGATTCTTCGGTAAGGAGCAGGTCCAGGATCACAGCGCATTGACCGCCAATTACATGAGATTCATGGAAGGGTTCGGCAAGGCCATAGATACCCTGGTCAATAAGGGCTGGCAGGTATTGCGGGAAGAAGAGACGTCGAAATATTACGCCGCGCTGGAAGCGTTGCGCATCATAAAGGATATGCTCAGGGGAAGGGGCGATAAGGAAGCGCCTCTTGTGATAGGCCTGGGCAGCGGCACGACGGTACGTAACTGGTTCCTGCAGCTTGTCAGGGAGGCCGTCATATATAAAGAGATCAAGGAGAAAGACCTGGTCTTCATCTCGAGCTCTACCACAACGGCGGACCTCTTGAATATGTATAATATGCCGACAAGGAAAATAGAAGACGTGAAGGCGGTGGACGCGATGGTCATCGGCGTGGACGCCATAGACAGGGATTTTTATGCTACAAAAGGGTCCAGCGGCGCGATAACGGACGAAAAAGAGATGATAAGAAAGTCCAAGAGAACGATCGTCATAGCAGACGAAAGTAAGCTGAAAACATATCTTGGCAGTATGCCGCTGGCCGCAGAGGTGCGGGAAGAATGCAGGGATAAGGTTGAGGCAGAATTAAGATCTTTAGGAGCAAAAAATCTGGATGTCATGACCGTAGATGGTAAGATCTTCCGCCCGGGAGGAAGAGAGGACAGGATCATCATAGATTTTGAGCTGGGAGATATGCACGATCCTGAAGGGCTCGCCCGGCGCTTTGAAGGCATAGAAGGCATAGTAATGCACCCGATATTCTTTGTAGATTCCCTACCGGACTACATAATAGCGGGAAATGAGAACGGCGCTGGCTCCATAAGGAGCATGCGGCCGAACGCATTTTACAGGGACAGGAGGAATTTAGGTCCGGTGGAGGATTACCTTCCGCCTGGGTGCAGGGGGAGGATAAACGGCGGCAAGAGATATCAGACATTTGAAGATATAAGGACGAGAAGCAATAGAAGAGAGTATGGAAGGATCGTACGGGAGGCGGTCGACGCCTACATAGCATATTTGCGGGAACTTGCGCCCGATGAAAGGGCTGCTATGCTGCAGTTCTATTTCTTCACGCATATAATCTCCTATGCGCCCGGGCTGGATAAGCAGTCAGAATTCCGGCAGGAGATAGCGATAGCGTCTTTAAAGAGATTGCTCACTGATAAATGGCCTCATGTCTATCTATCCGTGCTTAAAGAGCTTCTCTTATACCTTGCCCGTTTTAAAGGCGCGAGCCTCAAGCCGTTCTTTGACCGTCTGATACAGCCTATACTTGCGACAGAGAACACTCCCGGCTTTGCGGAAGCGATGGTAAAGACCCTTTATGAAGCATCTGAAGAAGGCGAAAGCGGCCTGGGAGTTCAGAAAGTTGTCGTCGACATTTTGGAGATGGCATACGATAAAAGCCCGCGGCTGAAACATTTCGTACAGCAGGCACTGGTTGCCGCATACTTCAAGGGAGATTTCAGAGGTGTCGATAGCGCTCTTATGGAAAAGATCGGCCGGATGCTGCCTGAGCGGTTTATGCTGGAGCAGGAGAGTGCAGGCAGCAATATAACGATCACGACGGTGCCGCCCGGCACGCTCCCGGAGACCGAGACCCGAGGCGGCGTGACGCGCGACAAGCTTCCGAACCCAAGGAGGCTCGCGGAACGCCTTGTGCGCGGGGCGGCCCGGACCGTACCCGGCCAAACCGCATCCGGGAGCGGCATGCCCGCGGCCGCATCCACAGCCGTTACAGAGGGTGCGGATATAGAAGATATGGTAAGAGAGAGGTTCAGGGGCAGGGTGGCAGTGGACGTCGCGGACCTGGATACTGGCGACGGCGCGTTTGTGATACATTTTGGGGATTTCCTGAGAAATATATTCCGGACCGTAAAGATGACAGGCGTAGAGAGCTCTGCCCGGTTCATCGATAAAAGTATACGTGAAGAGGCAATAGAGAGGGGCGACAGGATCGTGCGCGCCGCGCCCGGGAGAAGAGGCGAATACGAGAAGGCTGGATTGACAGACGGCTCGCAGGATATAGTGACCATAAACAATATCGAGAGGCACCATAATATCCTGCCGCAGGCCGAAAGGATATTGCGTCCTGGAGGCCTGCTCTTCATCACGGTACACGAATCCGATTATTATATAGACCATTTCGACAGGACGCTCATAAGGGAATTGGAGGAGAGGGGTTTCAGGGTGGCAAAGTACAGACCCATACCGGCCGATTATCCCCGCTCCTCAAGATTTTCCGAGGCTCTGCTTTTGATATGCTGGAAGGAAGACGGGCAGGGAGGGACGATCCCATATACAAAGGCGGAGGGAACCGTTTCCGTGGGAGAGAACGGTCTCATCGGGCCCGTCCGCAGAGAAGAGATCGAAAGCGCCGTTGACGCGATAAATGGCATCACGGCGGACAGTTATGGTACAAAAGCCGGCATTTTCGGTGGAGCCGTCAAAGAGAGGATTGTAGATAAAATTTTGGGCATGGCGCTCGTGAAGGGCGATAGGGTGCTCGTTGTAGGCACCGAGTTCACGGACTATCTGCCCGCCTTACTTGCCAGGATAGGGCTCCGGGTCCACATAATAGATAAAAACGCGGCCGCAGTTGAATTTCAGAGGAAGATATGCGGCGAATGCGCCGGCGGCGCGGATGTGGTATACCATAACTCATATCACGAACTGGACGGCATAGAGTTCGATCGTGTCTTTGCGTTGGGTGTCTTCAGTTCTATGGAAAATCCGGCCGCGGACAGCGACGGGCGCGCCGGGTTATCGGATAAGATCATGCAGATGGTGGAGCATCTCAAAAAAGACGGCGGGTATCTTTACGTAAATATACCTTATGCGAACGGGTCGAACGGAGCGAGCGAGGTCCTGTATGGCCTGAAGGATATGCTGGACGGCATGCCGGGGACAAAATGGGATACAATGCCGGATATCGACATAGATGATTTCAGCATGCATTCAAATTTTATAACCGAGAGACGTAAAGGCGCTGTCTGGCGTAGCGGGGTCGCAGAGGAATCTATAAGGGGATCATCTCGCGATGAGACGATCATAATGACGGCGTTACTTGCGGCGGGATTCTTTGTGTCGCCATGGTTCTTCGTCGCATCGGGCCTTTATACGGTCTACCTGTTCGGAAAGGTGAGAAGGGAAGCCCGCCGCCGGGCCTCCCTGGCAAGGGTGATCCGGGATAAGGCGCAGCGCGACAGGGAAAATGTCTGGATATTGCCGTCAGATCCGCAATATGATCCGCGAGACCCGGCGTATTACGCGCGTAAGATAAGGGCGCTTAACGTCGGAAAAGAGCTTATCCTCGTAGGGGTGCGGCTCCCTGTAAGAACGCTGTCTCCTGCGATGGCAGGCCTTGAGCCGGTCACCTCTCCCGATGTCCTCGGCGATCTTCTGCAAAAGAAGAGCGGATACAGCCCGGGCCTGGACCTGGAGGTGCGGTACCGGAAGGTTAAAGAGATAGAGGCAGTTACTCTTGAGACGATCCTTGCTCTCGATATCTATCTGCGGGACGCTTACAGGTTCTTCTGTGAGATGGAACTGGGACCGCTGATCGACTTCTCGCACCCGAATGACCGGAAGACGACGGCCGGCCGTATCGTAGCGTCATTCGGGAAACTTCCCGCCGAGCATTGCGCCGAAGCCCGCGCGGTTCTCGCAAAGATGGTGGAAGAGAGCAAGTTCAGGGAAGAGTCGGATAAGCTGCTCCGCGATGTAGACGCTATCATTGCGCAAAAACCAGATATCCGGCAGGAGAGGCAGGATCAAATTGCTTTTGACGAAATAAAAGGATTTATTGAATCGATCGACCCTATGCTCCATCGTCTCCTCAGGGAACGGCTTGAGTCAAAGGACGGCCATCAGGGATATCCCGTTATTTGCAGGACGGCATCATATATAGTGGCGGAAGTGCTTGCGGGCAGGTTTGGTAAAAAATATGGCCTCAAGATAGACGGCGCACACCCGCAGAGGATAGAGGGGGTGGGCGCTTTGGCGTATTGTACCGGCGGTTACACGATCGATCATGCAGGTCTCATCCTCGTCCTGGGCGGAAAAGATCACGCCTTTATCGATGTGATGCATCGATTGGCCGATCAGGATTATGACGGGAAGACGCTGATAGTGAGATTCAATGATCATCCGTCGCGCGACGAGGCGCTGAAACGACACGGGATACTGGATATAGACGAGTCGGGAAGGGGAGATATCGGATATATAGCGGAATGGTGCAAAGAAGCGGCGAGCTCTATAATCGACGAACTCTCGTCGCCTGCGGCGACAGATCTGCCTTACGATGCTTCCGGAGAAGGCGCGATCGATGCGAGGCCTGTATCGAGCGGTCTTCTCGGAGCAGCTTATGTCGGCCACGATATGGCGGTCAAAAAAGTCCTGAATCCGTCAAATGTCCCGTTCACCGTCCTGTATGGAGGCGCCGGCGCCGATATATCAAACCTTCTCTTGTCGACGAATGCCACTAAGGCATATTTCGTCAGCAATGATTACAGGCCCTATCCGGATATGGCGGTCGCCGGCATGGAACCGGAAGAGGCGCTTGCGCGCTACAAGGCCGAAAAACGTATCAAAGGTTATGGTTCTACGCACTATATGAAGATGGCGGGATTTTTGAAGGTCCTCCTCCTCGAACTCGCATCGATAGGCATCCCTGCCGGGCAGGTCGCAGATATTGAAGAAGATTATATGAAGATAACGGCCGGCCGGAAGGATACTAAATATCTCTCCGCGACTCAGGACGAAGACAGTGCGGCGCTTATCTATACGCTTAAATTCAGATGGGCCTATCCCGGAGAAGAGGAGAAGGACCGCGAAATAATATTTATAGAATGCGATATGACGCAGCCGGGCAGGTATCCAGATATTCTGAGAGAGGCAATCCGGGAAAAGTTCAATGCATACTATCAGCGCGCAGGCCAGACGATGGCCGACAGCTATACCGCGTTTCTCGCGGAGGCGGCAAAAGGCATCGCCGCAGGCGGGTTTGTTGTCACTGACGACCGCGCATATCTCAGGGCTACCGAAGCGGACAATAAGGCGATAAGACGCGGTATCCTCGCTTCTCTCGGTTTCGCGGAACTTCCGCCGTCCGAAGATATGCGTAAGTGGGAAGAGAGGATCCTGGCTGTCAACAGCGGCACCAGATACGGCTGGGACGTGGCGATAGAGACGGGTTCCGAATCGATCGGGAAGGTGTCTGCCTCTCCGGCTGTCGGGGACAACGTCCCGATGGAAACGGAGACCGTCTCTGAAGACACTGCAGGGGCAAAAGCCGAGATTCCGAACTTCCTTTTTAGATCAGACACTACTTTAGGAGATATTGAAAATTATTTTGACGCTTTAAGACAAGCGCTTTCGCAGGAAGGTCTTGATGCCGGTACGCGCAAAAAGATGTATAAGGCCGCCCAGGTGGCTGTGGCGAAACTTAGGGTAGGGCTTGGATTGCTGAGAGACGGCAGGATGCTGGGGCATGAACCGTGCCTGGGTTGTGTCAATAACGGCGGTTGCGCCGTGGTGGCCGGACTTCTGGCCGGAGGTGTCCGTGGATCCGCTCCGGTTGACGACTGCGGAGCGATGAAGAAGCCGGCTATCTCGAACGATGACATCGGGTTGGCTATCATTGCGCTTGACACGTTCCTGAACGAAGTTAAGGGCGAGAACCGGCTAGAGACAAAGACGGCTCCCGACTCAAACCTCCAATCTCCAATCTCCAAGCTCCAAGCCCTCTTAGCATCTTCTCTTCAGTACGAGCGCGACAGGGCCGGCACACCCACAGACATAGTACCCGAAGGCCGTACGGTGATGCTCTCCGAAGGTCTCTTCGATATGGAGAAGAAGACAGAGCTTGTAGAGCTGATACTTAAGAATAGAGGCAGCAGTATACAGATACTCTCTGTAGATGAGCTCCGCCGCGGCGCCATAAGCGGGAGGGCCGCGAAGGATAATACCATAATAGTCCTTACAGAGGAGGAATTTAACGACCCGAAGGTCTGGAACGGCTATGCCAAGGAAGAGCGCGGTATAAATTCAAGCGTCCTGTTGCTGGATGATAATGCTAAATTTATAGGCACGAACTACCTCTACCTTGAAAGTGTCCTGAAACTATCGGTAGCTATAATGGCGGGCAACAGGGGTGCGGTCGGATCCTTCTATAAGCTCATAGCCGGAAGGCCGATAAGCGATGAGGCGCTCGCATCCCTCGGTATTGACCCGGTCACCTTTGCCCTCAATGCGATACTGGAGTTCGATGAGATGCGGGTGAAGGATGCCGATGAGTTCGAACAGTATAAGCGCGCCATGGAGGTATTCCTGGCGGCGGCATAATGTAGCTATCAGCCTTCAGCTTTCAGTTTTTTTAGCTTTTGCTGATAGCTGTAAGCTGACAGCTGAAAGCTTAAATTTAGCCCGGGCTAAGCTGGGATGGAGGGACCTTCCCCCGAGTTGGTGGACTCCATCCCAACCCGGGCTTTTTTTAAGCTATCAGCTATCAGTCGTCAGCTTTCAGCCTTGAAGTGAGACTCGTGAAGTTTCGTATAGATGGATCCATGGGGAGTCAACGTGCTTTTAAAAAGCACTATTGACTTTATTAGCTGACAGCTGATAGCTGATAGCTGAAAGCTACCGGATGACATGACTTTCTCTTTTAACACTTCCTTATTCTTAGGCGACTTGACGCGGCCGAGGGTGAGGTGGGCGGCAAAAGGGCGGGACTCTTTTGCAAATCCGATATTCGATAGCTCGTCATCGATCCGCCCGGCAAGCTCAACAGATTCTTTTGCTCCCTTGTCCAGGCCCACCCATATGACGCGAGGGGATTCGATCCGCGGGAACGCGCCGATCTCTTTTAAATTTATCTCAAACGGTTTCGTCCGGCTTCCGATATCGTCCAGGATGCTCTTTATCTTCCCGGCCTTCTCTTCCGTTATCTCTCCCAGGAATTTCAGTGTGAGGTGGATATTGCGGGGCTCGACCCACTTCACGTCAGCGCCGGCATATTTGAGGCGGGATTGTATCTGCGCGAGGGCGCCGCAAATATCGTCAGATATTTCGATGGCGATGAATGTACGCATTGACCCTATACGTTTCTTCTCACAAGCTCCAGCGCCGCCTGCGATGCCTGGAACTTTATCTCTTCGCGCGTTCCCTTGAATCTGAATTCTTTAACGAGAGCTTTCAGCTTTCTGCTTTCAGCTTTCAGCTTTTTACAATCGTCCATAGCCAAGGCGATATAAACTAAGCCGATGGGTTTCGACTTTGTACCGCCCGTAGGGCCGGCGATGCCCGTGAGAGATAATCCTATATCGGTGCCTGCGAGCCGCCTCACGCCTTCTGCCATTTCGAGCGCGACCTCGCGCGAAACGGCCCCATATTTCTTGAGGGTAAAGGGAGAGACACCTAGCATATTCACCTTGGACTCATTCGAATAAGCGATAATACCCATCATGAAATAACCGGAGCTCCCGCTTACGTTAGTAATACGGTGTGAAACGAACCCGCCCGTACAGGATTCGGCCGTTGCGATCGTCAGCTTCTTACGCTTCAAGGCATTTGCTACGGCGCCTTCGAGCGTATCTTCGTCATATCCGAATATATTACCCCTTAGCCGCGAATGGATCTTACCCTCTATCCTTCCTATCACCCGCGCCGCTTCTCTGTCACTATCGGCCTTAGCCATTATCTTCAGGTCGACCTCGCCGAGCTTGGCGTATATCCCGACTGTCGTAGGCGGCTTGAGGGAGAGGAGGTCCTTCGCCTTCGCATTGACCTGCGACTCCGCGAGTCCCGTGAGCTTGATCGTACGTGACCTCAGGGTATAGGGTATAGGGTTTAGGGCATAGTGTTTGAGCAGATAAGGGAGGATTTCGTGTTCCACCATCGGTTCAATTTCGCGCGGCGGCCCCGGGAGCGCGATGATCACCTTACCGCGTACTTCCACGATCAATCCAGGCGCGGTGCCGACGCGATTCCGTATACGTTTTGCGCCTTCCGGGATATATGCCTGGCGGATGCTATCTCGAGGGGCCTTTATCCTGCGTAGTTTGAAGTAGCCGTTCAGGTCTTTCAGGACCGCCCGGTCCAGGATGAGTTCTCTTCCGGTAAGTTTTGCGATCGTCTCTATCGTTATGTCATCTACGGTGGGGCCCAGCCCGCCCGAAGTTATTACGACGTCGGACCGGCCGAGCGCCTTCCGGATCGCCTCGGTGAGCCGTCCCGGATTGTCGCCTACGGTCGTGTGGTGAAATACGTCGATCCCGGCCTCTGCCAGTTTTTGTGAGAGAAAAGCGGCGTTTGTGTTGACGACGTGACCGAGCAGGAGCTCGGTGCCTATCGCTACGATCTCGGCGGTCATGGGGGTATTATAGCAGGGGCGAGTGACAGCGGTCAAGAGGTTAACGTTCAGCTTTCAGCCGTCAGCTATCAGCTTTCAGCAAAAAAGTTAAAAAAAAGTGCAATAATATTTGAAATTTTAGCATCTATATAGGTAGAAGGGTAAATGGCGACTTAGCTATCAGCTTTCAGCTGTCAGCTATCAGCAAAAGAAGAATATGAAAGAGCAGAGATTTAGAAAGCTAGAAGTTTGGATCAAAGCAATGGATTTTGTTGAGATGATTTATAAGATCACAAACAATTTTCCGCTAAGGGAGACGTATGGTCTTACAAGCCAATTGAGGCGAGCAACGCTATCTATAGCTCTGAATATTGCCGAAGGAAGCGGCTCTTCTTCCGATAGAGAATTTAGTAGATTCTTGAATATATCTTTGAGGTCATCTTATGAAGTTATGTGCGGCATCGAAGTGGTAAGGCGACTTAAGTATTGCGATGACAATGCAATAAGCATTTTATCGGACAGATGTGATGAGATATCGGCAATGTTGACCGGTTTAAAGAGAAAGCTGAAAGCTGACGGCTGATAGCTGAAAGCTGAGGCCCGAAAACGCTTTACAAGAAGGAGGTGACGCAGGTATAATATATGCTCTATATTATGTTATATAAAGAACGGTGTAATTGATCTGATCTGACTCAAAAAAAGGAGAGTTGAGCAATGACTAAGACAAAGGTAAAGGAAGTTAAGGAGAGGGAACCGATAAGGGAAGATGCTAAGGATATAAGCCAGGAAGAGAAGACGAAGGCGCTGGACCTGGCTCTCGGGCAGATAGAGAAGCACTTCGGGAAGGGCGCCATAATGCGTCTCGGGCAGGACTTCAAGGTCGATGTCCCGGCCATCCCCACGGGTTCCATCGCCATAGACGTGGCGCTCGGCGTAGGCGGGGTCCCGCGCGGCAGGGTCGTGGAGATATTCGGGCCCGAGTCGAGCGGCAAGACGACGCTGACTTTGAGCATCATCGCGAATGCCCAGAAGGCAGGGGGGCAGGCGGCATTCATAGACGCGGAGCATGCGTTCGACCCGGCGTACGCAAAGAAGATAGGCGTGAACCTGGATAACCTTCTCATGTCACAGCCGGACACGGGCGAGCAGGCGCTCGAGATCACCGAGACGCTGGTGAAGTCGAACGCGATAGATGTCGTAGTTGTCGATTCTGTCGCGGCGCTGACGCCGAAGGCGGAGATAGAGGGCGATATGGGCGAATCGCACATGGGACTGCAGGCGAGGCTGATGAGCCAGGCGCTCAGGAAGCTCTCAGGGTCGATCTCCAAGTCGAAGACCTGCGTCATATTCATCAACCAGATAAGGGAGAAGATCGGCATCATGTTCGGCAACCCCGAGACGACGCCCGGCGGCCGGGCGCTCAAATTCTACGCCTCGGTCAGGATAGACCTGCGGCGTATAGCGTCTCTGAAGAAAGGCGATGATGCCGTCGGTAACAGGGTCCGCGCCTCTATCGTTAAGAACAAAGTAGCGCCGCCGTTCCGGAAGGCGGAGTTCGATATTATGTTCGACGAGGGGATCTCCAGGGCCGGCAGTGTGATAGATGTGGCGGAGACGCTCGGCATATTGACGAAGAGCGGTTCGTGGCTCATATACGGCGAAGAGAAGATAGGGCAGGGCAAGGAGAACGCGAGGACCTATCTCAGGGAGAACCCGAAGGTCCTGGCGAAGCTCGAGAAGGAGATCAGGGAGAAGGCGCTGAAATAAAGGTCAAGTTGGAAGAAGATAAGAAGAAGACGTTAGCGAAGAATAGCGCGTACCGGCTCCTGCGGGTGAGGCCGAGGAGCGAGGCGGAACTGCGCGGCCGTTTGAAAGAGAAGGGTTACGACGGCGTCACCATAGACGGGGCCGTAGAAGACCTCAGGACCAAGGGTTACGTAGACGACGAAAAATTTGCGCGGTTCTGGGTAGAGTCGCGCATGCACCTCAACCCGGTCGGCGACGTGGTGCTGAAGCACGAGCTTAGGCGGAAGGGCATAAGCGATGCCGTCATAGACGCCGCCCTCGAGACGAAGGCAAAGGCCTATAACGAGTACGAGATCGCCCTCAGCATGGCGCGCGACAGGTTCGAGCGCCTGAAGAAACTCGACCGGCGCAAGGCGACGAAGCGCCTTTACGACTTCATGTTGCGCCGGGGCTTTGCGTACGAGACGGTGAGAAGAGTAATAGAAGAGTTAGCGAAGTAGGTATATGAAGACCGACGATATACGAAGCTTATTTCTGGAGTTTTTCCGCGCCAAGGGGCACGAGATAGTGCCGAGTGATTTGCTCGTCCCGAAAGATGACCCGACGCTCCTCTTTACCGGCGCGGGGATGAACCAGTTCAAGGAGAAGTTCCTGGGCCG
Source organism: Candidatus Omnitrophota bacterium (assembly GCA_041650805.1). NCBI lineage: Bacteria > Pseudomonadati > Candidatus Omnitrophota > Candidatus Omnitrophota bacterium. The sequence goes on from JBAZKM010000003.1 coordinate 162,663, forward strand.
GAACGTCACGTACAGGCGCGCGGCATCGAGCCAGAAATGCCTGAGGACCGGCGACCTTGAGAACGTCGGAAAGACGTCGGGCCACCACACGTTCTTTGAGATGCTCGGCAACTTTTCGTTCGGGGACTATTTCAAGAAAGAGGCGATCTCCTGGGCGTGGGAGTTCATGACTGAGGAGCTGAAGATACCGGAAGGCCGGCTCCGGGCGTCGGTATATAAAGACGACGCCGAGGCATACGCCATCTGGAGGGACGTCATAAAGATGCCGGAGCGGAAGATAATAAAGTTCGGCGAAAAGGAGAACTTCTGGCCTTCCGAGGCGCCGACGAAAGGGCCCAACGGGCCGTGCGGGCCGTGTTCCGAGATATTCTACGACTACGGCGATGACGTGGGGTGCAAAAAGCCGGGCTGTACGCCTGCGTGCGACTGCGGGAGGTTCATAGAAGTATGGAACCTCGTATTTACCCAGTTCGACAGGCGACCGGATGGAAAGCTTGAACCGCTCCCGAACAAGAATATCGATACCGGCATGGGGTTGGAGCGCCTGGCGTCGGTGATGCAGGGAGTGAAGACGAACTTTGAGATAGACATCTTTGTGCCGATCGTTAAAGAGATAATCAAGGGTATAGGGTTTAGGGTATCGGGTATAGAAAAAGCTAGACCCGAATCCCCATACCCCATACCCTATACCCTATACCCTAAGTTGAACGCCATCGCCGATCACATACGTGCGGTGGCATTCATGATCGCAGACGGCGTGATGCCGTCCAATGAAGAGCGCGGTTATGTGGCGCGCAAGCTCATCAGGCGGTCGCTTAACCACGCGATGGACCTGGAGATAAAAGTGCCTTTCCTTTACAAGCTCGTGAGCACCGTTTGCGAGGTGATGAAGATGCAGTACCCGGAGCTTTTGGAGAGAAGGGATGACATAGCTCAGGTCGTGAAGCGCGAGGAGGAGAACTTCCTCGTTGTGCTTGATACGCAGATACCTAAGGTGGAAGAAGCGTTTGAGAAATTTAAAGGTCATCAGGAATTGGCGGAGACGGCGTTCAATTTTTATGATACATACGGAATGCCGTATGACATGCTTGAGGAGATCGCCGAAAAATTTAAGTTAAAAATAGACAGGGCCGTCTTTGATAAACTTTTGGACAGGCAACGGACGCTTTCTCGCTCTAAGAGCAAGATAAAGGGCGAGATATTCTCCGAGACCTTCGCGAAGAAGGTGGAGTCGCTCGGTCTCAGGACAGAGTTTCTCGGTTATGAGAAGGCGAAGCTTGATGCGAAGGTCGCGGCGGTCCTCGAGGGCGGGGAAGTGATACTCGAGAGGACACCGTTCTACGGAGAATCGGGCGGACAGGCGGGTGACTGGGGCACGATCGAGACGCCGTCCGGAAAGATGGAAGTGAAAGACGCGAAGAAGATAGGCGATACGATCGTCCATATAGGCATTATGGTCAAAGGAAGGATCGTCAAGGGCGAGACGGCCAGGGTCGCCATAGATGAAGAGGTGCGCCGCAGGGTGATGCGTAACCATACGGCGACCCATCTACTGCAGGCGGCCCTCCGCAGGGTGCTCGGTGAACATGTCCACCAGACGGGTTCCCTGGTGGATGCCGAACACCTGAGGTTCGATTTCACCCACATGAAGAAGATGGAGCCCCGCGAGATCGCCCGTGTCGAGGAGATAGTGAATGAGGCGATAAAGAAGGGCGTGGCTGTCGCAAAGGATATAAAAGATATAGATGATGCCAAGCAGAGCGGCGCCATAGCGCTCTTCGGCGAGAAGTACGGATCGAAGGTCCGCGTGATCTCGGTCGGGGACATATCCAGGGAGTTCTGCGGCGGGACACACGTCGATAACACAAAGGATATAGAGCTCTTCAGGATCACCGGCGAGAGCTCGATCGCATCCGGGGTCCGGCGTATCGAGGCGGTAACTGCGGACGCGGCCAGGAAATGGGCGGCGGACGAGATCGAGGCCAGGGACGCAAAGCTCAAAGACGAGAAGCGCAAGGAAAAGGAGAAGACGGCAAAGGCCTCGCTCCTCAAGTCGGAATTGGAGAAGGTCGACTCATATATAGCTAAAGGCATAGATGCGGGCGGCACCAGGGTCATAGCGGAGATAGTCCCGGGCGGCGTTATGGATATACTGCGCGCGCTGAGCGACGCCATAAAGTCGAAGGAGAGGTCCGCTGTCATAGTCCTGGCGTCTAAAGATAACGATAAAGTGTCGTTCGTGGTCTCGCTCACAAAGGACATCTTAGGCAGGAAGACCCTTACGGCCAATGATATAGCGAAAGATATGGCGAAGTACTTAAGCGGCTCCGGCGGCGGAAGGCCGGATTTCGCTCAGGGCGGCGGAAAAGATCCGTCGAAACTTGACGAGGCGTTACGGAAAACGTTTGAACTGGTCAAAGAGAGGCTAAGATGAAGCTCGTGAAAGTCGGCTCAAAGCAGTTCCGGAAGCTGTGCGAGAGAAGCAGCTCGAGCAATAAGCGTGTCGCCGAGAGCGTACGCTCCATACTTGAGAACGTGAAGCTGTACGGCGACGATGCGCTCATAAGGTATACGCGGAAGTTCGATAAGGTTAAACTCGCCCCGAGGGACCTCAGGGTCTCCGCCTGCGAGATATCGGGCGCATACCAGGACATAAAGCCGGAATTCGTCACGACATTCAAGGTCATAATAGAGAACATCAACAGGTTCTATAAGAAGCAGCTGAAGAAGTCGTGGAAGACCAAAGACGGCGACGGTGTGATACTGGGCGAAAAGATCGCCCCTATAGATACGGTAGGGGTATATGTCCCGAGCGGCACGGTGCCGCTCGTATCGAGCGTCTATATGACCGTGATACCGGCAAAGATGGCGGGCGTGAAGAAGATAGTCCTGGTGACCCCGCCGAACGATTATAAGTCGGTGGACCCGCACATACTTGTAGTCGCCGACCTCTTAAAGGTGGACGAGGTCTATAAGGTCGGCGGCGCGCAGGCGATCGCGGCTATGGCGTTCGGGACGAAGACGATCCCGAGGGTCGACAAGATAGTGGGCCCCGGTAACGCCTATGTGACGGAGGCGAAGAGGCAGGTCTTCGGTTACTGCGATATAGACATGCTTGCGGGGCCGAGCGAGGTGGTCATCATCGCCAACCAGTTCTCCAACATAAATTACATAAAGGCGGACCTCGAGGCGCAGGCAGAGCATTTCATGGGGCTTGCCGTCCTGATAACGAATTCCAAGAAGATAGCCAAGATAGTCAAGAAGGAGACGTTCAAGGGATACGTAGTGCATGTCAAGAATATGGATGAGGCGGCCGACGTCGCCAATATGATCGCCCCGGAACACCTGGAAATATTGACGAATTCACCGGGCAGGATCGTGAAGAGGATAAAGGACGCCGGCGCGATATTCCTCGGGCCGTATACACCGGTCGCGATAGGGGACTACGTAGCGGGACCGAGCCACGTCCTTCCTACGGGCGGTAGCGCAAGGTTCTTCTCCGGCCTCGGGGTCTGTGATTTTTATAAGAGCACGCATATCATATCTTACACAAGGAAGGCCCTTGAAAAGGTGCGCGACCCGCTTGAGCGGATCGCCGGGATCGAAGGGCTCAAGAAGCACCTCGATTCGGTCAAAGTCAGGTTCGAGTAAAGGAGCTGATACGATGCCAAAAACGACACGCAGTGCCGCGATCAAACGCAAGACGAGAGAGACCGAGATAACGGGAAAGCTCACTATCGGCGGAGGCGGGAAGACGGATATAAATACCGGGATAGGGTTTCTCGATCACATGCTGACGCTCTTTGTCTTCCACGGTCTCTTCGACCTTACCCTTAAGGCAAAGGGCGACCTGAAGGTAGATATACACCATACCAATGAAGATGCCGCCATATGCCTGGGGAAGGCCTTCAGGGAGGCCCTGGGCGATTGCAGGGGGATAAAGCGGTACGGCTCAAAGGAAGTGCCTATGGATATGGCATCGGCCAAGGTCACTGTCGATATAGGGGGCAGGTACGCCTTTCTGTGGCGGATCCCTGTAACGACAGCCCAGGAACAGACGGGCCGTGACGAGGGTTATTCGCTCATGGACGGGAAAGATTTTCTCGATACGTTCGCCAAGAACGCGAACATCAACCTGCATATAGATGTGTATTCGGGAGAAGATGTGCACCATGTGCTCGAGGCGATATTCAAGGCGTTCGGGATCGCGCTGGATGAGGCGACACAGATCGATGCGCGGCGCAAGGGCGTACCTTCTACAAAAGGGACTATCGACTAGATGATAGCTATAATCGACTACGGGATGGGTAACCTGAGGAGCGTCCAGAAGGCGTTCGAGGTCACGGGCGCCGGGGCGAAGATCACCTCAAGGGCGGCCGACCTGGCGAAGGCGGAAAAGGTCGTATTCCCGGGCGTCGGCTCTTTTGGAGAGGCGATGGCGGAACTGAGGAGGCGTAAGCTCGTAGACCCGATAAAGGGTGCCATCGCAGAGGGCAAGCCGTTCCTCGGCCTCTGCCTCGGGCTTCAACTGCTTTTTGAACGGAGCGAGGAAGCGCCCGGCGTTAAGGGGCTGGGAGTGCTTAGCGGCAGGGTGAAACGTTTTAAGCCCGCAGTCCACAGCCCACGGCCCAATGCTCAAACGTTGAAAGTCCCGCATATGGGCTGGAATAGTATCAGCTTTCAGCTTTCAGCTTTCAGCTTTCAGCAAAATATCCTGAAAGGCATAGACAGAGGTTCGTACGTATACTTCGTCCATTCATATTACGTCGATCCGGAGGATAAGAGTGTGACGCTTACGACGACGGATTATGGTATCCGGTTCGTGTCGGGTATTTCGAAGGATAATCTATTCGGTCTTCAATTCCACCCGGAGAAGAGCCAGGATACAGGGTTGAAGATAGTGAAGAATTTTGTGAGGATAAAATGCAGATAATACCGGCAATAGACATAAGAGAAGGTAAAGTCGTAAGGTTGATACAGGGGGACGTGGGCCTTGAGACCGTCTATTCCGACTCGCCCGTCGCCATGGCGGAGAAGTGGGCGTCTTTCGGGGTCGGCCTGATCCATATAGTCGATCTAGACGGCGCCCTCGAAGGATCGCTGAAGAATCTTCCTATAGTAAAAGAGATCGTCAGGAGCGTGAAAGCGAAGATAGAGCTGGGCGGCGGGATAAGGGATGAAGCGACTATAAAGGCGGTCATAGACGCCGGTGTGGATAAGGTCATCATAGGGACGAAGGCGCTCGACGAACAATTCCTGGAAAAGGTGGCGAAGAAGTTCAGGGAGAGGATAATAGTCAGTGTCGATGCCAAAGAAGGTATGGTCCATTCCAGGGGGTGGGTATTCAAGACGAAGATAACCGCGGTCGATCTCGTTAAGAAGGCGGAGGGGCTCGGTATCGGCAGGATAAATTATACCGACATTTCGAAGGACGGCACGCTTGAAGGGCCGAACATAAAGAGCCTGCAGAAACTCGTGAATTCTACGGAGATCGATATAGTCGCGGCAGGCGGCGTCTCCACGATAGATGATATAAAGAACCTGAAACCGCTCGAGAAAGACGGCCTCGTGGGCATAATCGTCGGTAAGGCGCTCTATGAGAATACGGTCGATCTCGCGGAAGCGATAAGGGTCTGCGGCGGTGCGGATCCGATGGTCAAAGGTCAAGGGGTAAGGGTCTGACGGGATGCTTACAAAGCGTATAATACCGTGTCTCGATGTAAAGAACGGCAGGGTCGTCAAGGGCGTGAACTTCGTCAACCTTAAGGACGCGGGAGACGCCGTCGAGAACGCGCGTTTTTACGATCGCGAAAAGGCGGACGAGCTTGTATTCCTCGATATAACGGCCAGCCACGAAAGGCGTAAGACCGTTATCGACCTGGTGAAGAAGGTGGCGGACAGCGTATTCCTGCCTTTCACCGTAGGGGGCGGCATAGGGACGATCGACGATATCAGGAGCCTCCTTAACGCAGGTTGCGATAAGGTCTCGGTCAATACCGCGGCGGTGAAGCGGCCTGCGTTCGTGAGGGAGGCATCGCGGAGGTTCGGCAGCCAGTGTATCGTCGTGGCGATCGACGCAAAGCGGTCCACAGTCCATGGTCCGCGGTCCACAGGAAAATGGGAAGTGTATATTAACGGGGGACGGACACCGACCGGGATAGATGCGGTAAAGTGGGCAAAGAGGGCCGAGAAGCTGGGCGCAGGCGAGATCCTCCTTACGAGCATGGACTACGACGGCACTAAAGCGGGTTATGATATCGAGCTTACCGGTCGCATAAGCGAAGAGGTCGGCCTCCCGGTCATAGCTTCGGGAGGGGCCGGAACGCTTGAAGATCTGTACGATGCGCTTTCGAAAGGGAAGGCCGATGCGGTGCTGGCCGCGTCTATATTCCACTTCCGGGAATATTCTATCCCGGAGGCAAAGAGATATCTTAAGGGAAAGGGTGTAAGGGTAAGGTTATGATAAAATTGACCGAGATGATAAAATTTAACGAGAAAGGGCTGGTCCCGGCGATAATACAGGACGAAAAGTCGGGCGAGGTCCTCACGCTGTGTTATATGAACCGTGAGGCGCTCGAAAAGACGTTCGAGGAGAAGAAGGTATGCGTCTACAGGCGCTCTAAAGGGCAGCTGATGATGAAAGGCGAGACGAGCGGCTGTATACAGAAAGTGAGGTCCGTCTGCATCGACTGCGAAGGGAACTCCCTCCTATTCAAGGTGGAGCAGGTCAGGGCCGGATGTCACGAAGGATACTTCACCTGCTACTTCAGGCAGGTGGATAAGGACGGGAATGTCAATATATCCTGCAAAAGGGTATTCGATCCGAAGGACGTGTATAAATAATGTACTATCCGGAAAAAGAAGAGTTCATGAAGCTGGCGAAGAAGGGGAACCTCATACCGGTATACCGTGAGGTCCTGGCCGATTTTGAGACGCCGCTGTCCGCCTTTGCCAGGATAGACAGGTCCGGCTATTCGTTCCTGCTCGAGTCCGTAGAAGGCGGAGAGAGGATAGCCCGCTATACCTTCCTCGGCAGCGCGCCATCGCTCGTCTTCTCGAGCAAGGGCAGGAAGATAGAGATAAAAGAAGGCAGGGCATCAAGAAGTTTCACGGCAAAGAAGGACCCGATAGAGGAATTGAAGGGGCTCCTCTCTGCTTACAGGTTCGTAAAGGTAAGGGGGCTTCCCAGGTTCTGCGGAGGGTTCGTAGGATTTTTCGGATACGATATGGTACGATTTATGGAGCGGCTTCCGGACAAGAATCCCGACGATCTCGGGATACCGGACTCCGTCTTCATGCTCACCGATACGCTTCTCATATTTGACCACGTCGACCATACGATAAAGGTCGTATCGAACGTCCATGTTAAGAATAACGCCGGCGCGGCATATGACGAGGCCCTGGGAAAGATAGACGCCATAATAAGGGACCTGAAGTCCGTGCCCGGGAAGGGCGCGGCGTTCTCCCCGAAACAGAAGCCGGGGCCTATGGTGGTGAAGTCGAACATGACGAAGGCAGGGTTCGAGGGATCCGTAAGAAAGGCCAAGACATATATAAGAAAAGGCGACATAATACAGACGGTGCTATCGCAGCGGTTGAAGGTCTCGATAGGTGCGCGCCCGTTCGATATCTACAGGGCGCTCCGGTCCATCAACCCGTCCCCTTACATGTACTATCTTAAACTGGGGGATTTTTCGCTCATCGGTTCGTCGCCCGAGATAATGGTCAGGTGCGAGAACGGGAATGTCGAGGTGAGGCCGATAGCCGGGACCAGGCCCAGAGGGAAGACGGAAGAGGAGGACCGGCATCTCATAGGGGAGCTCCTGGACGACCCCAAAGAGAAGGCCGAGCACATAATGCTCGTTGACCTCGGGAGGAACGACATAGGGAGGGTCTCGGACTATGACTCCGTAAAGGTCTCCGAGCTCATGACGGTCGAAAAATATTCGCACGTGATGCACATAGTGAGCGACGTCTCCGGCCGGCTCAGTAAGGGTAAGGATGCCTTCGATGTGATGCGCGCGACGTTCCCTGCAGGGACGGTCACGGGCGCGCCGAAAGTGCGGGCGATGGAGATAATAGACGAGCTTGAGAATACAAGGAGGTCGTCATATGCGGGATGCGTCGGTTATTTCAGCTTTTCCGGGAACCTCGATTCCTGCATCACCATCAGGACGATACTCGTGAAGGGGAAGACGGCTTACATACAGGCAGGGGCCGGCATAGTCGCGGATTCGAAGCCGGAGAAGGAATACCAGGAGACGCTGAATAAGGCAAAGGCGCTCCTCCGCGCGATCGAAATGGCGGAAAGGGGATTAGAATGATCCTCGTCATCGACAATTACGACTCGTTCACATATAACCTCGTCCAGTATCTGGGTGAACTGGGGGCGAAACTGGCTGTCTACAGGAACGACGCCCTTACGGTAGACCGGATAAAGAGGTTAAAGCCCTCGCGGATCGTCATTTCGCCTGGGCCCGGCCGTCCGAAGGATGCCGGCATATCCGAAGCTGTTATCGCCGAGTTCGGCAATGATGTGCCGATCCTCGGTGTCTGCCTTGGCCACCAGGCTATAGGAGAGGCCTTCGGAGGGAAGATAGTCGGCGCGAAATGCCTTATGCATGGCAAGACGTCGCTTGTCTATCACGACGGAAAGAAAATATTTAAAGGCGTGAAAAACCCGTTCGAAGCGACCAGGTACCACTCGCTCCTCGTGGAGAGGAAGAGCTTCCCTAAGGTCCTTAAGATCACCGCGGAGACGAAAGCGAAAGAGATAATGGCCCTTGAGCACAGGCGGTACCCCGTATACGGCGTCCAATTCCACCCGGAATCTATATTGACAGGCGAAGGGAAACGCATATTGAAGAATTTCTTAACCTTATGATAAGAGAGGCGATAGAAAAGGTCGTAAGGCGGATCGATCTTACCGAAGACGAGATGCGCGGGGTCTTCGGGGAGATCATGAGCGGCAAGGCCACGCCTTCACAGATCGGCTCCTTCATCACGGCGCTCCGGATGAAGGGTGAAACGGTCGAAGAGATAACCGGCGCGGCGAAAGTGATGAGGGAAAAGTCAGCCAGGATAAAGACGCCCGGGAGCTCGATCGGTATGGACCGGGACGATATAAATATAGACGAAGAGACGATCATAGACACCTGCGGTACGGGAGGGAGCGGCACCAACACTTTCAACATATCCACGACGGTCGCCTTCGTCGTTGCCGGGTGCGGGCTCAAAGTGGCAAAGCACGGCAACCGGGCCGCATCCAGTAAATGCGGCAGCGCGGACGTACTTGAGGCGCTGGGCCTTAAGCTCGACAAGGGCCCGGAAAAGGTAGAGGCGTGCCTGCGGGAGGTGGGCATAGGTTTCATGTACGCGCCTCTCTTCCACGGGGCCATGAAATATGCCATAGAGCCGAGAAGAGAGATAGGCATCCGCACCATATTTAACCTGCTCGGCCCGCTCTCAAATCCGGCTAATGCGACCAGCCAGGTGCTCGGTGTTTACGACGCGCGCCTTACCGGGACCATAGCGACGGTCCTCAGGAACCTCGGCGCCAGGAGGGCATTCGTCGTGCACGGTATGGATACGCTGGATGAGATAACGATAACGGGGAAGACCATGGTCTCGGAGCTTAAGAACGGGAAGATAAAGACATATTATGTGACCCCGGAGAAATTCGGTATGAAGAGGGCCCCCATGGAGGAGATAAAGGGCGGGAGCGCGATCGAGAATGCCGAGATAGTCCTGTCCGTACTGAGCGGCGAACGGGGCCCGCGGAGGGATGTCGTCCTGCTCAATGCCTCCGCGGCGCTGGTCGCCGGTTCCAAGGCGAAGAATTTCAAGGATGGGATAAAGATGGCCGAAGAGTCGATCGACTCGGGCCGCGCCGTTGATAAGCTGCACCGGCTCATAGAGTTCACTAACCGATGATACTGTCGCGCATAGTAGAAGAGAAGAGGAAGGTGGTAGAGGAGGCGAAGCGGGCCAGGCCGCAGGATGAGCTCGTAAAAGAGGCGAATCAGATCTGCGTCAAGAGCACTTTCAGGAAGAATATAGCCCGGCCTCACCACATGAACCTTATAGCGGAGATCAAGAAGGCCTCGCCTTCGAAAGGCATCCTGAGGGGCGATTTCAACCCCGTTAAGATAGCCATAACCTATCAGGCGAACGGGGCGAGCGCGATATCCATACTGACGGATGAGCGTTTCTTCGAAGGGCGGCTCGATTACATAAAGAAGGTCAAGGAGAACGTCTCGCTGCCCATCTTAAGGAAAGATTTCATAATAGACGAATACCAGATATACGAGACGGTCGTCTCGGGCGCCGATGCCGTCCTCCTTATATGCGAGATACTGTCGTCCAACGAGATAACGGGGCTATACAACCTTGCTACTTCGCTCGGGCTCGACTGTCTTGTCGAGGTGCACAACGAAGAGGACCTTGAGAAGGCGGTAGCGACCGGCGCCGCTATCATAGGGATAAATAACAGGGACCTCCATACTTTCAGGATAGATCTCGGGACGACACAAAAATTGATGCGCCTCATCCCTCCTCATAAGACGATAGTCTCGGAGAGCGGGATAAGGACATATGAGGATGTGATGTCCCTTAAGTCGATCGGGGTGAGCGCCGTCCTTATAGGCGAGGCGTTCATGGAGGCGGAAGATATAGCAGGGAAGATGCGGGAGATAATGAGGTATTAAAAGCCATATATGATTAGAATAAAGATCTGCGGGATAACGAATAAGGAAGATGCGATACGGGCGACCGGGCTGAAGGTCGACATGCTCGGGTTCGTATTCTATAAAAGGTCTAAAAGGTATGTCGACCCGGCCACCGTGCGGGATATAGCCAATGAGCTGCCTCCGTCCATAGGCCGCGTAGGCGTCTTCGTGGACGAGTCGGCGGAGAAGGTGCGCGAGATCGCGGAGGATGCCGATATAAATATGCTCCAATTCCACGGCGACGAAACTCCGGAATATTGCGCCGCCTTTAAGGATGGTTACAGGGTCATAAAGGCGTTCAGACTGAAAGACAGAAAAGGGCTGGAGAACGTGAACAGGTACGACGCGGACCTCTACCTCCTGGACACATACGATAAAGATGCCGAAGGCGGGACCGGGAAGGTCTTTGACTGGAAGATCGCAGAGGATTACGAGTTCCTTAAGCCTACGATACTCTCCGGAGGCCTCGATCCGAAGAACGTGACCAGGGCGATCCGTACGGTCTGCCCGTACGGTGTCGACGTGTCGAGCGGCGTGGAGAAGTCGCCCGGTAAAAAGGACTTTGAGCTCATGAAGCGGTTCGTAGAGGCGGTCAGAAAGGCGGAGTGATGTTACCTGATAAGAGAGGATATTTTGACGGTTTTGGCGGCAGGTTCGTCCCCGAGACGCTGATGGCGGCCCTTGCCGGGCTGGAGCGTGAATACAGGAGGGCGAGGTCCGATAAGCGGTTCAGGGCGGAGCTGGCATATTACCTGAAGGAGTACGCCGGGCGGCCGACGCCTCTCTATCTTGCCGGACGCCTCACCGGGAAGGCGGGAGGGGCCAGGATATACCTGAAGCGCGAAGACCTCCTTCATACGGGCGCGCATAAGATCAATAATACGCTGGGCCAGGTGCTCCTCGCCGTGCGTATGGGCAAGAAGCGCATAATAGCGGAGACCGGCGCTGGGCAGCACGGGCTGGCTACCGCGACCACGAGTGCCCTCTTCGGCCTCGAATGCGAAATATTCATGGGTGAAGAGGATATAAAGCGGCAGTCGGTCAACGTCTTCAAGATGCGCCTCCTCGGCGCGAAGGTGACCCCGGTCCACAGCGGCTCAAAGACGCTGAAGGACGCTATGAATGAGGCGATGAGGGACTGGGTCACGAATGTCCGCACTACCTATTACGTGATAGGTTCCGTCGCGGGACCGCATCCGTATCCGGTCATGGTCAGGGATTTCCAGTCGGTTATAGGCGTTGAAACAAGGAGGCAGGTCCGGGCTAAAGAAGGGAAGATGCCGGATTATATCGTTGCCTGCGTGGGCGGAGGCAGCAATTCCATGGGCATATTCTACCCGTTTTTGCACAGTCGCGTTAAGCTGGTCGGAGTGGAAGCCGCAGGGCTTGGCCTCGGGACCGGTAAGCACGCGGCGACGCTCTCCAGGGGGTCTGTAGGCGTGCTCCACGGTTCGAAGAGTTATGTATTGCAGGATGGTGACGGCCAGATACGGATAGCGCACTCTATCTCGGCCGGCCTCGACTACCCCGGCGTGGGACCGGAGCATTCATATCTTAAGACGACGGGCCGCGCGGAGTACGCAGCGGTTACGGATAAAGAGGCGCTGGAGGCCTTTGAGACGCTGACGAAGACCGAGGGGATAATACCGGCGCTCGAATCGTCTCACGCCGTCTATTATGCTATGCGGCTGGCGAAGCGGTTACCTAAGACGAAGACGATCATCGTATGCCTCTCAGGGAGGGGCGATAAGGATATCGACATCGTCCGCGGAGTTCTGTAAATTTTTTGAGGAGATATTATGACAGGAGTAAGCATAAGACCGAATCTGCAGTTCTCTGTACTATGTGATGATGTGAGGCGCGAGGATAACGGGAAGTTCATGCTCCTCGGCCTTTTCGAAGCGATAAACGCTAAGACCTTCCCGGCAACGCACCATACGCTATTTGTGGTGAACCGGTGGTGCAAGGGCGAGGGCAGTTTCGTCCAGAGGATACGCATAGTCAACACGAAGGACAAGTCGCTCATCTTCCAGACGGACGACCAGCCGTTCGAGCTCGCCGATATCGACGCGCACCATACGCTTATATCGAAGTTCAATAACCTCGTCTTCCCCAATGCGGGAAAATACTGGGTCGAGGTCATGATAGACGGGGATCTTCTTCTGAACTACCCGATCATGCTGCGGGAGATAAAACAGTCCGAGAACGGAAAAGAGATATGAAGAACAGGATAACCGCCAGGTTCAGGGCCCTGAAGGCGCGCGGGCAGAGAGCGTTCATAGCATATATAACGGCGGGTGACCCGGACCTTTCTGCGACCAGGGATATGGTGACGGAACTCGAGAGGTCGGGTGTAGATATCGTGGAGCTGGGGATACCCTTTTCCGACCCGATAGCGGACGGCCCGACGATCCAGGCGGCATCTCACAGGGCGCTCCGGAAGGGCGCGAGCTTAAGCAGGATATTCGGTATGGTGGCCTCATTGCGCAAGGTTACGGATATACCTATCGTCTTCATGACATACTATAATCCCGTGCTCGCGTACGGGCTGCGGCGTTTCGTAGCCGACTGCAGGCGTAAAGGGGTCGACGGCGTGATAGTCCCTGACCTCCCTTTTGAAGAGGCAACGGAACTTGTAAAGGCCGCCCGGGCGGTTGGGCTGGCGACGATACAACTGGTCGCTCCAACTTCTACCGGGGAGAGGATAAAGGAGATAGCGAGACGTTCCACAGGATTTATATATTACGTATCGCTCACCGGGGTAACCGGCGCGCGCAAAGGCGTCCCGAAGGACCTTGCGGCCAGGGTGAAGGCCATAAAGTCCGTATCGAAAAGCCCTGTATCGGTAGGTTTTGGCGTAGCGACGCAGGAACAGGCCCGCGCGATCGCAAAAGTTGCCGACGGTGTCATAGTCGGCAGCGCTATAGTTAAGATTATCGAACGCAACCGGAAAGACAGGAAGGGGTTATTGTCGAGGGTTTCGAAATTTGCGGGATCACTGGCGAGGGCGGTGCATGGTGTCCGGTAAGCTCCATACCCTAAACCCTATACCCTATACCCCGCATGTCTATGCCGTCATTCTCGTCGGCGGTAAAGGCAAACGCCTGAGGCCGCTTTCGACAGACCGGAGGCCCAAACCGTTCCTCTCTATAACAGGCGACAGGAAGACGATGTTCGCCAGGACGCTCGACAGGGCAAGGGCCGTCGTGCCGGATGAAAATATAATCGTGGTGGCAAATGAAAAACATGCGGCCCTGGTCAGGAAAGATCTTCCAACCGCGAAAGAAGCCGATCTGCTCTTTGAGCCGGTCGCAAGGAATACGGCCCCGGCGATAGCGTGGGCGGCATCGGTCCTCCGTGCCAGGGACCGGGACGCCGTCATGATAATCATGCCCGCCGATCATTATATTACGGATGAAAGGCCCTACATCGATGCTATGAAGCGCGGGATAGAGTTTGTGCGTGTCACAAGGGATGCGCTTATGGTCGTTGGTATAAAACCGACGTTCCCGGCCACGGTGTACGGGTATGTTAGGGTAAATGCTAAAGGGTCCACGGTCCACGGTCCACGGTCCACGGTTCGAGGTATTTATAAAGTTGAAAAATTTACGGAAAAGCCGGTCCTGAAAACGGCGAAGAAGTTCGTGAAGGACGGCCGGTATTTCTGGAACGCGGGCGTTTTCGTATTTACGGCCGGAGCGGTCCTTGAAAGTTTCAGACAAAGCGCACCTGCGATAGCGGATGCGGTCATGGACCCGGCGCGGGTACGCGCCGTTTACAGGCGGCTTCCGGATATATCGATAGATTATGCAGTCTTGGAAAAGGCCCGAAACATCTATTGCGTGAAGGGTTCCTACGACTGGAAGGATATAGGCAGTTTCGAGGTGCTCAAGGATGTGCTCATATCCGAAAGCATCCCTTTTCTGATGTGCGGAAAGAAGATAGTCAAAATACTATGAGGATCATGGCGCTCGACGTTGGGACCAGACGGATAGGGGTGGCCCTGAGCGATGAGCTTTTGATAACTGCCCAGGGGGCCGAGACGATAGAGAGAAAAGAGCCGGACCGTGACATGGCGCTCATAAAGGACTTTGCTTCGAAGAATTCGGTAGGCGAGATAGTGGTGGGGTTGCCGCTCAATATGAACGGCAGTTACAGCGCCAAGACCAAAGAGGTGGTGCAGTTCATGGACGGGTTGTCAAGGTCGGTGGGTCTGCCCATAACCACGTGGGACGAGCGGCTCACTACCGTCCAGGCCGAACGGGCGATGCTCGAGGCGGACCTGAGCAGGGCAAAGAGGAGGCGCCGCGCGGACAAGGTCGCCGCCCAGATCATATTACAGAGTTATCTCGACTCTAGAAAGAAATGAACGATGCATAAACTGGATACGTTACCGAACGGGCTGGGGATAGCGGTGAAGCCGATGGAGCATATGGAGTCGGTCGCTATCGGGATATGGATAAAGGCGGGCGGCCGTTACGAAGATGAAAAGAACAACGGTATAAGCCATCTACTTGAACATCTCCTCTTTAAGGGCACGAAGACGCGCGATATGAAGAAGATAAAAGAGGAGATCGAGGGCCGCGGCGGAAGTTTCAACGGTTTTACGGCCGAAGAGTTCACCTGTTATCTCGTCAAGGTACTTGCCAAGGATGCCGGTCTCGGGATAGACATATTGAGCGACATGGTGCTTAACCCGCGGCTCGACGAGGAAGAGGTCGAGAAGGAGAAGGGCGTAGTGGCGGAAGAGATAAATATGTATAAGGATATGCCGGCCCACCATGTCCATGAGATACTGACAGAGATGTTGTGGCCGGGCGAACCTCTGGGGCTTCCTCTTGCCGGCACCGCGGAATCGGTGAATTCTCTGACGAGGAAAAAGATCGTCTCTTATAAAGAGCTATATTATAATCCCAAAAATATGCTGATAGTCAGCACCGGCCGTATAGGTGAAGCCGAGATGCTCGAGCTTGCCCGGGAACATCTGGGGTCCCCCGCGGGCGCCGGTAAGGACGCCCCGGGTTTCGAAAAGGCCAGGGACCGCAGACCGAAGCGCACGGTGCGCATCGATCCCAAGAAGACGGAGCAGGTGCACATCGCCATAGGGCTCCATGCGATGAACCGCTTCCACCCGGACAAGCATATCCTGTCGACGCTCAATATACTCCTGGGGGCCAATATGTCTTCGCGCCTCTTCCATATCGTGAGGGACGAGATGGCGCTCTGCTATGAGATATCTTCCAGCGCGCGGTTATATCATGACGCAGGTGCGCTTGTCATAAGCGCGGGCGTGGACGAACGGAAGCTTAAGAAGTGCCTCGAGGTGATCCTGAGAGAACTGGGGCGGCTCAAGAAGGAGAGCGTCTCCGCGGAAGAATTGAAGAGGGCAAAGGAATATTACAAGGGGCAGCTCCTCTTTGCGCTCGAGGATACCATGAGTTACATGCTGTGGCTTGGCGAAAAGATGACGACCGGAGAGCGGGAGTTCAGCGTAAAGAAGATACTGGACAGGATAGATAGTGTCACCCGGGATGACATCAGGAGGGTATCCGGCGATATATTTAAAGAGGACAATCTTAACCTGGCCGTCATAGGGCCGGTCAAAGACAAGAAAGGCCCCGGAGAGGTGCTTCACCTGGAATGAAAGGCTCTATACGTCTTTTTAAGGTATTCGATATCTCAATAAACATCCACATCACGTTTATCCTGCTTCTGGCGCTATTCCTTACGGGCGGTGTAAGGTGGCTTGTCCTCATGATAGGTGTCTTCTTCTTCGTCACACTGCATGAGCTGTGCCATTCGCTCGTAGCAAAGCATTTCGGCATAACGGTCCGTGAGATAACGCTCCTTCCGATAGGCGGGGTAGCGTCTATGGCGAAGATGCCGAAGAGACCGTACCAGGAATTCCTGATATCGATAGCCGGTCCGGCGTTCAATATACTGGTAGTCGCGGCCCTTTATATTCCCCTGAATTATATCCTGGGCCCGGAGGTCTTATTCCATCCTCTTTCGACGGCGACCTGGCCGCTTACCGCGGCCTATCTTTACTGGATAAACCTCATCCTGGCCCTCTTCAACCTGATACCGGCGTTCCCCATGGACGGGGGGAGGATATTGCGTTCGCTCCTGGCCCGGAAGATAGGCTACAGGAAGGCGACGAAGTTTGCCGTGAACCTGGGCCATATCTTCGCCCTCTTCTTTGCATACTTTGGCGTGGTGCGCTTCAACCTCATGCTGGTCGCCATAGCGCTCTTCATCTATATGGCCGCATCTACCGAAGAGGCGCAGCTCGATATCAGGACGATGCTGGAAAAAGACAGGGATGACAATACATTACCGCATGATCCACATAAGATGTGAAAGAGAGGTAAGACGATGAACAGGATACTGATAGCTCCGAGCATACTTTCGGCGGACTTCTCCAAACTGGGCCAGGAGATAAAAGACGTCGAAAAGGGCGGCGCCGACTGGATACACGTCGACGTGATGGACGGCCACTTCGTCCCCAATATCACCATGGGGCCGCTCGTGGTCAGGTCGGTGAGGCCCGTGACTAAACTGCCGATCGATGTCCATCTCATGATAAAGAACCCGGAGAGATATATCGAGAGTTTTGCCAAGGCAGGAAGTGATATCATAACCTTCCATATAGAAGCGGAAGGGGACCCTAGAGAGATCATACGCCTCATAAGGTATTATAAGAAGAAGGCCGGGGTCTCCATACGCCCTAAGACGGACCTGGGGCCAATAAAGGCCATACTGGCAATGGTGGATATGGTCCTTGTTATGACGGTGGAGCCGGGATTCGCGGGGCAGGAGTTCATGCCCGGATGCGCGGATAAGATAGCCGAACTGAGGAAGATGTTCAGGAAGGATATAGAGGTCGACGGCGGCATAAATGAGATGACCGCTAAAGAAGTGGTCGCGAAAGGGGCTAACGTGCTGGTGGCGGGTTCTTCCGTATTCGGCACTAAGGATTACGCCTCGGCTATAAGGAAACTTAGAGGAGGGATCTAGCGTGGGTGCTATAAAATTCGGGACGGACGGCTGGAGGGCCGTGATAAGCGAGGACTTCACCTTTGACAACGTTAAGAAGGTCGCTCAGACGATCGCTCAATACACCAAAGGGAAGGAGTTCAAAGGCCGGCGGGGCGTGGTGGTGGGATATGACACGAGGTTCCTGTCGGATAAATACGCGGAATTGGTCGCATGCGTCCTCGCGGCGAACGGCATAAAGACGATACTCACTTCGAAGGCGACGCCTACCCCTTCGATAAGTTACGCCATAAAGGACAGGAACCTTACCGGCGGCGTGGTCATCACCGCCAGCCACAATCCTGCCCGGTATAACGGCATAAAGTATAAGGCATTCTACTCCGGTTCCGCCGGCCCGGAGATCACGAAGGCGCTCGAAGGCCATCTCGGCACGCCCGTGAATTATATGACCCTCGGCGAAGCTAAGGATAAAGGTCTTGTGGAAGTGGCGGATATTATCCCGCGCCATCTTGATTTTGTGAAGAGATATGTGGACCTGCCGCTCCTGAAGAGATCCTCTCTCAAAATACTGGTCGACTCCATGTACGGCGCGGGGGACGGTTATATACAGGACCTCCTGAAAGGCGGGAGGTGCAGGGTAGATACCATACATAATGAATACAATCCGGGGTTCGGCGGCATAAACCCCGAACCGATCATGCCGAACCTGAAAGAACTCGCCGATAAGACGAAAAGATCAAAGTACGATATCGGCGTAGCGACAGACGGGGACGCGGACCGCCTGGGCATCTCCGGGCCGGACGGCAAGCTCCTCACCGGGCACAAGGTGATGTCGCTCCTTCTCCTGCATCTCTTCGAGGACAGGAAGATGCGCGGAGATGTGATACAGACGATATGCGGGACGGTCCTGATCAACAAGATATGCAAGAAATACAGGATAAAGATGCACGAGACGCCCGTCGGGTTCAAGTACATATGCGATATCATGCGGAAAGAGGACGCCCTAATAGGGGGCGAGGAGACGGGCGGCGTGGCGTTCAAGGGTTACATACCCGAAAGGGACGGCATCCTTTCGGGCCTGCTTATCCTGGAGATGATGGTGATGAGGAAGAAGAAACTGCCGGAGATATTGAGGGCCATCGATAAGGAGTACGGTACGTATGAATACCGCCGCCTCGATGCCAAATATCCGGACGAGAAGAAACCGAAGCTGATGGAATTTCTGAAAGAGAACCCGCTTAAAGAGGTGGCCGGTAAGAAGGTCGTGCAGGTGAAAGATACGGACGGGTACAAATTCATCTGTGAGGACGAGTCGTGGCTAATGCTGCGCCTATCCGGCACGGAGCCGATACTCAGGATATACTCCGAGGCGTCGAGCGGGACGAAGGCGTTGAAGATACTCGAATTCGGGAAGAAAGTGGCATACAGTATATAGGGCCAAGGGTCAAGAAAATATGGATAAGAGTTTAATACGAAATTTTTCTATCATCGCGCATATAGACCACGGGAAGTCGACGCTCGCGGACAGGATCCTCCAATTTACCGGAGCGATAAGCGAGCGGGAATTCCACGACCAGGTCCTCGACGACATGGACCTCGAGAGAGAGCGCGGCATAACGATAAAGGCGAGCGCGGTGCGCATACCGTACAAGGCGAAGGACGGCACCACTTATGAGCTTAACCTTATAGATACGCCCGGCCACGTCGACTTCACCTATGAGGTATCTAAATCGATAGCCGCCTGCGAAGGGGCGCTCCTGGTCGTCGACGCCGCCCAGGGGGTCGAGGCGCAGACGGTGGCGAACCTCTATCTGGCGATGGAGCACAATCTCGTCATCATACCGGTCATAAACAAAATAGACCTCGCCAATGCGCAGATCGACAGGGTGAGTCACGAGATATCCGACATACTCGGGCTCGACAAAGACGAGATAATACTGGCCAGTGCAAAGCTCGGAAAAGGCACCGGTGATATACTGGAGGCGATCGTAAAGAGGATCCCTCCGCCGAAAGGCGAAAAGACGAACCCCCTGCAGGCGCTCGTCTTCGATTCGAGGTTCGATACCTATAAGGGAGTGGTCATACTGTTAAGGATAGTGAATGGGGTCCTGAGGAAGGGCATGAAGATACTGATGATGTCCCATAAGACCGTGCACGAGATACAGGAGATAGGCGTCTTCTCGCCGAAGGCCGAGACGATCGATGAACTGTCCTGCGGAGAGGTCGGCTACATAACCTGTAATATAAGGGATGCGCGCGATGTCGCCGTCGGCGACACCGTTACCGATCTTGACAACCAGGCCCACGCGCCGCTCCCCGGATATAAGAAGGTGCAGCCGATGGTCTTCAGCGGGATATACCCCGCCAATTCCGCCGACTTTCCGGCGCTCAAAGAAGCGATCGAGAAACTGCGGCTTTCCGACGCGTCATTCGTATACGAACCGGAGAAGTCGGTATCGCTCGGGATGGGGTTCAGGTGCGGCTTCCTGGGGCTTCTCCATATGGAGATCGTGGAAGAACGGCTGGAGCGCGAGTTCGACCTGAACCTCGTAGTCACAACGCCGAGCGTAATATACAAGATAACGAAGAAGGACGGCGAAGTGATAGATATCGACAATCCAATGAAACTGCCGAATTCCTCGGAGATAGAAGAGGTGACGGAGCCGTACGTGCGCGCCTATATAATAACCCCCAAGGAATCGATGGGCAATATGCTTGAACTTGCCGAATCGAGGCGCGGCTCATATGTCTCCACCGAATACCTTGACGAAACGCGCGTCCAGATAGTGTATGACCTGCCCCTCTCCGAGGTCATCATCGATTTTTATGACAGGATAAAATCGATCACGCGCGGTTACGGATCGCTCGATTATGAGCTACTCGACTACCGCACGACCAGCATAGTCAAGCTGGATATACTGATAAACGGGGACCCGTACGACGCCTTCTCCTCGATCGTATATAAGGATAAGGCATACGCGAAGGGGAGGGCCGTCATAGAGACCCTTAAAGAGAATATACCGCGCCACCTCTTCCAGATAGTCCTGCAGGCCGCGGTCGGCGGCCAGGTCATGGCCCGCGAGACGATAAAGGCGGTGGGGAAGAACGTCACGGCCAAGTGCTACGGCGGCGACATCACAAGGAAGCGTAAGCTCTGGGAGAAGCAGAAAGAAGGGAAGAAGAAGATGAAGCAGTTCGGAAAGGTCGAGATCCCGCAGGAGGCGTTCATCGCCGCATTGAAGGCGTAAGTTATCCACAGGGTGGGGGACGTTTAAACGTCCCCCACCAGGATGGGGAGATACGAAGAAAGGAAAAAGATGGAACCAAAAGTCAAGTCCCAGGTCAGGGAGTGGACGGAGTCGATAATAATAGCCGTTGTGCTTGCCCTCATAATAAGGACGTTCCTTATACAGGCGTTCAAGATACCGTCGGGCTCGATGATACCCACCCTGGAGGTCGGTGACAGGATATTCGTCAGCAAGGTAGTGTACGGGCCTAAGATACCGTTCACCGACATGCGGATCCCCGGTTTCGCGAAGCCGGCCCGCGGCGATATCATCGTCTTCGTCTCGCCGGAAGCCCCGAAAAAGGATTTTGTCAAACGGCTCATCGCGCTATCGGGCGAGAAGGTGGAGATAAAGGATAGCATGATATATATCGACGGAAATCCCGTAAAGAGCCCGCCGTCGCTGGCGGCGGTTTCGTACTATAACAGGGGCGATTACGGCAAAGAGGGTGACAGGATAGAGGTGCCGGAAGATTCATATTATGTCCTGGGGGACAATAGCGCAAGTTCCCGCGACTCGCGGTACTGGGGGTTCGTCCCCGCAAAGAATGTCATAGGGAAGGCGGTCTGTATCTACTGGCCCCTTAACCGGATAAGGATACTGAGATGACGGAAAAGAAGCAGGGGATAAACCTTGCCAACAAGATATCGATAGCGCGCATAATACTCATCCCGTTCTTCATAGCGGCCGTCGCCTATTCCCGCATGGATATAGCGCTCCTCTTCTTCGCTATTGCCATGATATCCGACGGTGTGGACGGTTTCATAGCCAGGGCGCTCCATCAGAAGACGGAGCTCGGCACCATCCTGGACCCCGTGGCGGATAAGCTCTTATTGACGAGCGCGTTCATATGTCTTTCGATAGTCAAGACGATACCGCCGGAGATACGGCTCCCCCCTTACGTGCCTATAATAGTCATCTCCCGGGATGTAATTATCATCCTCGGCTCTGTCATGGTATATATGCTTAAGGGGGACCTCAAAGTGGGGCCGAGCGCGGTCGGGAAGGTCACCACGTTCTTCCAGATGATGACCGTTGTGAGCGTCCTCCTACGGTTCGAATATTCCATCTTTGTGTGGAACGTCGCGATAGCGCTCACCGTGATATCCGGTATAGATTATATCGTCAAGGGGAGCCGCCTGCTGGGTGATAATCACGTAGTCACGAAGAAGGAGTGACCATGGCCCCATTCATAGCTATGCCGCTCGCCATAATAGCGGCCTACCTGATCGGCTCTATACCGGCGAGCTTCATCCTGGCAAAGGCCGTCAAGGGGGTGGACATACGGGACCACGGTTCGGGGAACGTCGGGGCGACCAACGTCCTGCGGGTTGCCGGGAAGGTGCCGGCGGTCATAGCGCTCATCCTGGATATATTGAAGGGGGTCATATCGGTCACCGTCATAGCCGGATATTCCTACCAGTTTCTCCCGGATGTCGAGTATGACTTCTACAGGCCGCTCCTGGGGTTCGTTACGATATGCGGCCATGTCTGGCCCGTATTCCTTAACTTCAAGGGAGGGAAAGGGGTGGCGACTACCCTGGGGGTTGTGGCGGTCATAGCGCCTCTCCCGTTTTTGCTTTCAGGCCTGGTGTGGCTTGCGGTATTCGTCCTCACCAGCTACGTTTCGCTCGCCTCTATCGTCCTTGATATATTTCTGCCCGTCTTCGCCGTGCTCCTGAACGAGTCGATCTATACGGTACTCTTCTTCATCCTCATAGCCGCCTTATCGATATACAAACACTCCGGCAACATAAAGCGCCTCGTCAGAGGCCAGGAATCGAAGACCCTCCTATCTCGCAGCAAGAAGTGATAACTCCACAGATAATCGTTAGGTTATAAAAAACCTAGAAACATCGCTTTGACATATATAAATTAGGTGATATACTTTATGGTAATTTGTTAAAATAAGAGAAAGCTTATAATATAACCAAATATGTTTATCACACTGAAACAATCTAATAATATCGCAAGGCGACTGGTATCGGTAATACTGATCGCCTCTTTTCTATTTACCAATTCCGATCTCTCTTTGGCCCGGGAGATATTCTCTGACCGTACAACCCTCTCGCCGGCCTCCCGCTTCAACCCGCTCGCTAAGATAAGAGAGAAGGATGACGGCACGTTCGATATTGTCCGGGATGAGGAAGGGCGAAGAGACCTCAAGGATGGATTCAAGGCCGATGCCGAATTCCTGTATCTATCCCGACTGATAGGCGATGCCCTGGGCGATGCGGTCCGTATGAAATTGACCTACGAAGGATTGCGTATCCTGATAGAGAGGGACCTGCGCGACACGAAGACCGAATTCGAGCATTTTGATCCCGCCAGGCTATACAGAAGAGACGATTCCTATTATCTCCCGTACAAAAGCGCCCTTACCGGCGGCGATCTGCTGCTGCGGTACTTTGTTAGCTCCACCGGCCATAAATTCCCTGACGCCGTAAAGGTCGCCGACCTCGGTGAGGGGGATTTTGTCTGGATGGAGACGATATCTGCGGATGGCATAGAGGCCTCGGCGCCAAATGCCGTGCTTCTAAAAAGGCCGGTCGATATCATAGATCCCGGGGAGATAAAGACGGGAAGGGATCTGGTCCGTATCATAGATGAGGTCCTGAGGGCGCCGCATCCCGCAGAGGCGCTTCAAGCCGCCTGCCATTCGCTGGCCATAACCGGTCACGCTATACTTGCCGGATACGAAGAGTATCTTAATGACGAAGGCCTTGGCGTAAAGAATGCCTTTTCGGATATGCTCAGGAAGGTTGAGTCGGGAAAGCTCGTTTGGACCAAAGACGATTTCGGCGAATTCAAGAAGCTGGTGAAAAAGATACCCACCATAGATGATCCCAACGAAGACCTGTTTGTGGATGTCCTGACAGATTTTACCCCGGACATGATACGGTTATTGGCAAATAGCGGCTACGATCACAGTTTTAACCTCCAGCTCACAAAGGGGTGCGGTAACCAGTGCCTAATATGCGGTGTCTCCAAGGCGCGCGGCGCGATGCACCACATACCATTCCCCATAGCGGCGAAACTGCTTCGTAAAGTCAACAGGTACCAGTCTAAGCTGATGCCGTATTTTGACAGCGATGCGCTCCATTATCGCGACAGTGTAGTAAACGCCACATATGCGGATATAGTCAGTTTTGCCAGGAGATCCGGTTTCACATGGGTCCCTACGGTTACTCACGGCATAGGCGGGGCAAAGGCAAAAGGATCCGGCGACATCGTCAGGGAGGCGCGCAATTATCTTACCATAAGCGTTCATGTTTATCATCATCCGGTGATGGAGTACGTAAAATCGAAATTGGAAGGGAAGATGACCGATGAGGCCCTGGCCAAGAGGAGAGAGTCCATCATAAACATGTACGCGGATAGATTTGTCTATCTTATACAGGGGGCGATCGATTCAGGAAAAGGGTTCCAGATAAGGTTATTCCGGCCGAATCCCGACGTCGAGTATATGCTTCAACGCCACCTGTACGCATATGCTGCCGTAAAGGAGATCCAGGCTATACAGGATGAAGTATGGAGCCGTGTAAAAGGACGTATACCTTTGGACATGGATAGGACCAGTGATACCCACGTTGTCTGGATCGATGACGCCGCCCGTTTCCTGAAAGATCTTGGAGTGCCGGAGGATATCATAGCGAATACTCAAAAGGCATATGACGATAACATTTATAACGGCGCAAGCATAGTAGGGGATCACTATTCCCTCATAGCGGGGCCTGATGGCTCAGTCACCATGCAGGTCAGAGAAGGGAATAACCTGCGATTCAGGACGGTGGGTGAGATGTTTGAAGGGCCCGCTTCCGAAGGGTTTGGATCGTTTGTACAGGCGCTCAAGATCATATCGTCCTTCGATTACGATAATCCTAAGTCATCGAGAAATTCGTATGTATCTTCCGCTAAGATGAAAGATATCGGCACGGATATCGAGGGCCTTATCCTGAGAGAGTTGAGGAAGGAGATCGCCCGTAACCCTTATTCAGACGAAGAGGTGGCTGAAAAAGTTAAAGAGATAACCGTTTACCGGACGATGGGGGATTTTTATAAGCTCTTATTTAGCTTTTACCTAAACCAGGACGAGATAAGGCGGCTATCGCATGATCCGACAGAAGGGGGTGCCGCCTTGCTGTATCAGCGCCTTAAGGATGTCCCATTCCCCGTGAAGATGGAGTTCAATATTGTGATGCAGGATAACGAATTATGCGTCTTCAGTTATTCCCCCATGGACGCAGGCAGGCCGGGATTCGAAAAGGACCTTTACAATTCTACACGTCGTTTCGAACTTCCGGTCCGCGCGTTTGCCTCACGGTCTGAAGCTGCGCAAAGGCCGCCGTTCCCGGGCCACGGTCCGGGCTCGCCGCACATTACTCAGGGACCGGATGAGCCGGCACCGCTGATCTCCCGGGTAGATGAGCTCTGGGGCGACAGGCCCGTCAGGGTGCGAAAGATCATAGCCGCTATACTGGGAGATATGAGAGGTCCTTTGACCGCGATCTCTGTAAGACAGGCAGCGGGCAATATCCTCCGCGATAACCTGATGAATGCCAAGGCCCGTCAGGGTGCCGTAGATGCGATAACATTCCGCAAATGGATCTCGAGAACCGGCCTTATTTCGGACCTTCTTGCTCCGGCAGATATCGGGGAATCGGACGTAGCCGAGATATTTCTGCGTCACGGTCTGAAATTCGACAGGGACCTGCGGCGCAGGCTTTGCGGGCCGTTCCGCGATGAGATATCGCTTATAAAAAAGGCGATGAACGCTCTTCAGGAAGCTTATGACCCGCTACTTTCGGATACGTCTCCGGACGAAAGGTCCAAACAGGAATTTGAGGAAAAATATGAATTCAGGGCATATGAAAAAGGCACTTCATTTGTGCCTGTTCTGGGTATCCTGTGGGCGGTGAGAGACCAGGATGTCGTATCAATATCCTACCGCATCGCAAACCGGATAGCGGATGATTACCGTAAGGCGAGAAAGGCCGGCAGGGAAAGCATATTCCCCCTTATCCGGAATACCAGGATAAGGGCGCGCCTGCTGGAAAGGACGGCAGTTGATATTCCTCTGGCGATACATATCTTCAATGATGAACTTGACAGCAGGGAACGCGGCTTCTTCCTGGGTCTGATCAGGGAATACTTCGGCGGGGAGATGGTCTCGGCGGTAAGCGCGGTCATGAGCGGTCGGGGTATGGATGATGCCGTCGCGCTGGCCGGCAGGGACAGGCAATTTATAATATTCTCCATAAACTTCTTCCTGAAGTCGGTATTCTTTTATAAAAGCGTGGATATGGGTCAGCTTGAAAAACTGATACCGGATATTCCGGTAAATATGGGTTACGAGGATATATTAACGGCCGGGATAAGGGAACGGTTCTCGTCTATAGGGCCCGGTACCGCCTGGGCCGAAACGCCCGAAGCCGGAGGGCTTATCGGGACGTTCGGGAGGGTCAATCCGGAAACGGCGTTTGTGCCGATAGGGAAATTCTGGCCGCGCGACAGGATCGCCTATCTTACGGAAGACAATTCCTTTGCATTGATGCGCCGCCGCGGCGGCCATGCGGGTTATGCCGGCGTTGCCGTTGACGAAGAGGATCGCGAACTCCTCTCCGAAGGCGGGGCTGTCATACCGGGTACTTCGACTGATGGCAGCCGTTTCGTGCTCATTCAAAGGATGATTCCGGTCGGGGAGAGGAAGGTCTTCGCCTGGAAGCTGAAAGAGAGGGGCATCTCCGCATATTCGCTTCCTCTCGGTTTCATAACGATAGAGAGAGACGGCAGGCGTTACCGCGATTATTATCCTCACCTCGATTGTTGTCTTAATGTAATAGCAAGAGACTTCACCGAAGACGGAAGGGTAAAGATACTTATCGACCCTTTATATTACAAGAGCGTGAAGGATGATCCCGAATTCAGGCGGCTCCTGCGCGAACAGGGTTTCCTGCCAGACGATGTCATAATCATATCAGAAGAGGATTCCGGTCTTAATCTTGCCAACTTCGCCGAGACCATTTCCGGGGACGGCAGGAGGATACTTATCTTTAACGCCGGCGCCGCATCCACCTTATCCCGCATACCGCTGAAAGCAGGTTCTTATGAGGAGCTTCCAGAGCCTCTATACCTGCTTGCTCAGAGCGGCGGCCTTCAACGGTGCGCATCCAACCTCTTTCCGCGGGAAGAGGTCCCGCTGCCAGGGGCCCCTTCCTATAAAGTGGATGGGACAGCTTTCCCGCCGGATGTCATAGAGGCCATATACAGATCCTTTTCAGACGACGGGAGGTTCAGCCGTTTTCTCGAAGCATTCCGTAAATGCGGCATAGAGATCGTGCAGATAACTGCAAACCGGTATAGCGATAAAACGGAAGCGTTAAAAACCATGCTCCCATATGAAGCGGCGATATATGTCGCCCCTCGGGAGGGGACGGAAGAAGTGCTGAATGAGATCTTGAAGGGATTCGAGGTCATCCTCGCGGACCTCAGGTCGAACTGGGGCGGGATCATAATCGATGCCGGACCTGACGGCGAGAACGGTATTCGTGAGAGGCCGCCGTTCCCGGGCCACGGCCCCGGCACGCCGCACATTGCGCAGGGACCGGACGAACCCGAGGATCTTCTTTCCCCCGAGCCCCAAGCTCCCGGCTCCAAGCCAATAACCGATGCCGAACGACTGAATAAACTCGACAGGAAATTGTCGTATATAGCGTTAGGGGTATCCGTCCCGGCGTTCCTTGCTATGCTGGCAGGCATAATGATGGGCTCAGATATAGGTGTCGCGATAGTAGGCGTCTCATCTATTATAGGCAGCGCCGCGTTAGGGACAACGGCCCTTCTGCGCGTAAAGTGGATACTTGAGCCAGGGGAACGGAAGGAGACAGGGGGCACAACTCCCGTCAGGGTAGACATTACTGAAGAGCGCAGCGAAAGAATAGAAGTTACGATAGAGCGCGTTCCCGGAGAAGAGAGCGAAATTCATATAGTTGCCAAAGACCCAGAAGGGAAAGAAGCAGGCAGGGCCACTTACATGATAAGGTCGGAAGATGCGATCCAACTTTTATCCATAGATGTTTTTGAATCGAAGAAGCGAAGAAGCGGGATCGGCGAACAGCTAATGCTGAGGATCAAAGATGAGATGGTCGAGGCCGGAAGGTCAGAGATATTCCTGTTCTGCTTGCAGAGCAACGCCGGAGCCATAAGATTCTACGATAAGATGGGAGAGCGTCTTGGTATGGCTATGACAAAAGAGGACGCGATATTTCACGACCAACCGCCGGCGGCATATAAGATAACCTATAGGATCACGAACGACAAGCGACAAAAGACGAATAACGGAAATCCCGCCCGCAACTCCGGTCCCGACACGATTACGATAAAGCCCGTGCCGCCCGGTACGTTCCCCGATCTTGATGCCCGCGGCACGCCGCAGGATAGGCCGGGCGATCAGGAAAAGCGCCGCGCGCAACAGCAGAAGCTTGCAGTCCAATTATTGCAGAAGGAGTTCGCGCGCAAAGAGGCTCTCGTAAAATACGGCATATATACGGCTGCGGAACTTGCCGTGGTCGAGGGGCTCTATAGACGTTTTGCGGTCGGGGAGGACCTCTCGCATTTCTCGCCGTATGAAAAGGTCTTCATATGGCAGTATATGATACTCATGGATATGCACAGCTCATCATTCCGTATGCTCGAAGAAGAGGTGAATCGCCTGGCGGAAGACCTCGAGATCGACGGCTTATATGTAGGGTTTGAATGGAACGACCATATGGCTCCGGAGGATAAAGTAAGGACCGTCGAAAATAATATCTCAATACGGCCCGGGATGAGGATGCTCGATATAGGATGCGGAAAAGGGAGCGTCATCATTGAACTGGCTCGCAGGCATGCCGGCGTTGAGTTTATCGGCATTGACGCGAACCCGCGTAATATTTCGAATGCCTTAACGAGGCTTATGGAGATGGGTCCGGAAGCGCCGCGGAACGTGAGGTTTCACATGCTCGACTGTCGTGAGCCGGTCGCCGATAAGGCCATACCGCGCCGTGGTATACCTTATGGAGAAGGCGCTTTCGATGTCATCTCGCTTATGGAAGGGGTGTTCGATGAGGCGCATTCCTCCGACTCCGCCGAGCGTCTCCTATGGCGGGAGGCAATAAGGGTTGCCGGAAAGGACGGTGGCATTGTAGCGTTCTTCGGATTGGCCGGGAAGAATAAGTTTGAAGAATCTCTGCCCGAAGGGGTATACGCTGAAATGAAAGATAATACATTCTTCTCTATAGGCGGCAGGAATACGAGGTATTATTTCCCTTCATGGACCAGAGAGGATGAGCCGTCTCCGTACAGGAGAGAGAAGACCGAATTTTGTGTATGGCGATTGGCTTTAAGGCACGGTGAAGAGTTACCGGGTCACCAGGTCACAATGTCACCGGTCGCGTCAGGTCTCCAAACTGAAACGGCACCCGGTCCGTCCCAACCCGTACAGCAGGACCTGCCGTTCGAGACAGAAGGAACGCCGCCTCCCGCTTCGGATCCGTCTTCCGGCCGGAGAACGCAGGGCAATTTCGGCCCCGGCGCCATGAATGTAGACGAGCCGTTAGGCCGCACATCTCCGCTCTCCGAACACGCGCAAGAGACCCTATTTACCGCACGTCTACATTTCTCCGGGGAGGGTTTTACTGCGGAGGACCTCCTGGGCAAAGTCGCATCATCGGGCACAGGAAGGATCCTGAGCGATCTCGACGAGCTTGAACGGAACGGGTATATAGAGGCCGTCGGATCGGGCAAAACCCCCGGATTCAGATTGACTGCGGAGGCGACCTTTGCCCTGATCACGATGGAATATAATCTAAGCCCCATATATATAGGTGAATTAGGCAGGAGGGGCGTGGACCTGCCTGCGGATATCGATAATCCTGATGAGCTTGCATCGCATATTATAGAGTTCACAAAAGGCGACGCCCGTATAGATGCGAAGACCACTCTGCATATGATACTTGATCTCACAAATCTGCTGGAATGGGAATATGTGTATTTGCAGGCGCTGGAGATGAAAAAGGCGGGCAAAAATTGGGCATTGATAGATACGGTCGGCCTTGAGGAGGCGTTAGATAAGCTAAGGCCTCTTGTCTCGCGAAGGTTACTGGAAGTTCAGGACCTGGAGGTGGGATGGATAGGGCACGGCCTGGAGGCCGCAAGGACCCCTCCGGAGACCGATGATTTCCAGAAGGCCGCTTCATTGGTTAACAGATATGTAACGGGCGGCCTGGCGGCCGGCGAAGAAGAGTTGAAAGAGATACACAGCGTTGTGAGCGAGCACCTGAAAGTTTTTTCTGCCGGGAGGTCCCGGAATGTGAGGAGAGGTGAATATCGCGCTTACGAAGACGCCTACAGGGACCTTACCTATTTCCCGCTGGCCGAAAAGGTCCCGGATGCTATGGCCGCCGTCTTTCGGCTGATCAAGGTCCCGGAGTTTATGGGCCTCCATCCGGTTGAACAGGCGGCCATAACCTTTTATCTCATACATAATATACAGCCTTTCGACAACGGGAATACACGGACGGCCTCATTATTCATGGACTGTCTCCTGATGAAGAACAATTATCCGCCGTTCGTAATAAGCGAATATAACGAAAGGCGGTTCCATGAGGTAATAAAGTTCATGAGGAGGCCGGAGCCGGAACGGTTCAATGAGGGCTCGATGACACAGAGTGAGTTTGTTAACGACCCGATGAAGTTGTTGGGATCACCGGATGCCCTGGCAAAGATACGGAGATATGCGAGGGAGTTCACGGCGTTCCTCGCGGAAGAGACGGCCCGGGAATTAGTCCTCCAACCTCCAAGCCCTGGATCCCAGACTCAAGGGTCACCAGGTCACCAGGTTACCAGGTCACCGGTGAGGGGGGACGAAGGACGGCTGGCGGAAGAAGCGGCGTCCGCCTCAGGAACCCCGGACCTGTCGGGCTACGAACCTCGATGGGTCACAGGCGTGAAAGAGGTCGGATCGGACCCGGCCGGGCCTTATGAGATATTTATAGATCACGGCAGGAATTACGGGAATTACACAGATGTAAATGAGGCCCTGTATAACGGAAAGAGGTACATGGCGAAATGGGTGTCCGGCCACGGGGAGAGAGAAGGCCTGATCGCATCCCAGGCACGGGTGTTGAATTACCTTAAAGATGTGCTGAGCGACGCCGATCTGGCGCGCATCAGCATGCCTGAATATATTCAGCTGGAAGACGGTACCAGGATGCTCCTTTTTGAAAAGTTCACCGCGGGCTCTACGATGAACGACATCATGGAAAGCGGATTCCTGGCGCTGTCGAACAAAAGGGCGTCGCTGCTTCGCGCCGTGAGGGAGATAGCTTGCGCGGTGAAGGCATTGCACGATGTGAATGTATATCACGGGGACATAACGCTTAAGAACGTCTGGGTCTTTGAGGACGGGAGAATAAAGCTCTTTGACTTCGATTTCGCGACCATGGGCACTGCAGGATTGCGCCAGAGAGGGCTCAACCTCTGGTTCGTCTCTCCGGAACGGCTTGAACGGGCATTTGGCAAAAAAGAGGCAACCATCGATAAGAAGGCCGCGGTGACAGACGAGGTATGCAGCATAGGCGTTATTATGACCGCGGTCTTAACAGGAGAATTGTTATTCAATCATGTCGTGACCGGTGAAAAGGCCGGCAGAAAGCGGCCCATGCGGTACGATCCCCGCACCGCCCTTAATGCCGTGGGTGTGCCCGGGCGGATCGTAGAGGTAGCGGTCAGGGCGTTGGCCGATAGTAAAGACCGTTTCCAGACCGTAGATGAGCTCATCCGCGCGCTCGACGGATCAGAGACGCCTTCCGAACCGATCGGGAAGACGTCTCCCGATGCGGGCAAAGAGACCTTCCCGAAGGATCCGGAACCCGTCTCCGGCACTCCGGAGACTGCCGCGTTAAGAGATGCTATCGAGGCAGCCATTCCGCAGGGGATAGGATTTTATAAAAAACGCAATCCGGGCCAGCCGGACGAAACGACCAGGCGGAAGATCGACGAACAGAATTCGCTGGCAGAACCGTTATTGACGCGCACGATCGAAAGGTTGCGGGCGCATTATCCCGATATAGCTGAAATGCTGGCCGATCTCTATCCGCGCGTATTGCCGTACTACATTGCGGGCATGGACGTAAATTATATACAGCATCACGCTACGGTGATAGATTTCGCATCAGAAATTGCCGTCGGGGAACGTCTGGACGAAAAAGAATCGGCGATACTGATTCTCGCCGCGCTCTTCCATGATTCCGGCAACGGCCTCACGACGCTCTCCAAAGTTACCGCCACAGCCGTTCATAATATGCCTGTAACGACTCCCGGGGAACGGGCGGCGAGAGAAGGGGTGATAGAGCAGGCCGTGGCCTTTCGCAAGGAACATATGGAGATCGGCGCCGGGATCGTCAGGGAGATCATAGAGCCCTATCGCGCAAGAGCCCCGGATATCTTACCCGGTGAAGACGTGTCAGAGATCGAACGGCTCGTTCTCCACCACGACGATCTAAAGATCCCCCTATGGCAGGAAAATGTGGATACGACATGGCTTACTGCAAAAGACGACAGATCGCTTCAATTCCTCATGGAAGCGGACGCGCTCTGGATGCTCACGCCGC
This sequence comes from Candidatus Omnitrophota bacterium, assembly GCA_041650805.1. Taxonomy (NCBI): domain Bacteria; kingdom Pseudomonadati; phylum Candidatus Omnitrophota; species Candidatus Omnitrophota bacterium. The sequence continues at coordinate 195,324 of JBAZKM010000003.1, forward strand.
TCGGGATCCGGTCAGATATAGATAAGAGTGAAGGAGAGCCGTTGAGTCCGTCCGCGCAGGCGAGCTTCAATGTAGGCCTCTTCCGTAAGTGGAAAGAGCTTTATGACCGCGCTTTTGATGCGGAGACGGTTAACGGATACGGCTTCAGGGACGGCACTCTTTTACGGTCTCATGCCGCCTATCTGATCTATCAGCGGTTGATCGAAGAAGCAGCGAACGACCCGGAAAACGTCCCCGGGAGAAGGACCACGCCCGGTAACCTCGGCCCGGGCGCGATGAATATCGACGAGCCGTTCGAAGCCCGGGGCCCAGGGCCGGCTCCAAAAACGGCTGATCGACGACCGGCAGATACTGATTTTGTTGAAAAGGTGTTGGATACGCAGATATCGATGCACGGTCTGCAGAGACTGTTTGATGAAGGACTCCTGGACAAGCGGATCGCCCTCGCGTGGTATCGCGCATTAGTATCAAAAGGCGGACTTACGGATAAAGAACTGTCCGATGAGATAGACGGGGAGATGGATTATATGCCGCCCGATGAGCTATATGGCGCATTAAAGGATCGGGGCCTGAACCCTAAAAACAGAATAGTCGCTATAGAGGCGGATAGGGTCCTTAAAGGATATTTTGACCACCTGAGAAGAGAACACGGGATAGTATTGCCGTACGGTTATCTGAGCATTGAGGATAACGTAGTATTCATGCCGAAACGGAAACTTAAGAGATATTATGATGCGCCTAAAGCCGTTACCGATAGTTTTCTGCACAAGGTCATCATCTCGAATGAATTTAAAGGCAAAGAGCTGCTGACATATTTGATCCACGAAGGGTTGCATCTGAACGCGGTAGGATTCTATCTCCAGGGCGTCGGCGGCATGCGGGGCAGTCACTTAAATGAGGGGATGGCGGAATACCTGACAAGGGATGCTATGGAATTTATGGGCGTGGATGGCGGTTCCGGGTTGTGGAGAAAGACAACGGCGGAGTGGAAAGTTAAAGCGGTCAGAATAGTGGAATCGATGATCCGGTATATGGGAGAAAGGAGCACCCTGATCCGCGCATTTTTCAACGGAGGCATAGATACCCTGCCCATAATCCCTATGACATTGGCTAAAGCGGTTATAAAAGAAAAGACACAGGTCTATTACGACGGAAATAAGATGCCGTTTTCCGCCGCGAGAAGAGTGATCCGGGAAAAAACACCCAAAGATATCCCCGACGATGAGATATATATATTGGCGGAACATGACAGAAACGGTTATATGCTTATATCCCGCTATACGGCTGCGGAGGGGAACGAGAAGGGGCCTGGGTTGCAGATCGTATTATCCTCGATAGGTGTGATACCAGAGGACGCCCCCGCCCTCTTATCCGTTGAAGCTGTGACGGGTTACAGGGCACTGGATATGTCAGATTCAATGTCGTTGTTAGAATTCTTCACGGCGCTGGAAAGGGCCACAAGGACTGCCAGCGAAAGCGACCTCTTTTTTGCCGCCGGGAAATGGGAGAGTTTAAAAGCATCGGTAACGGCACCAACCCTCTCCCGGGTAGTCCTGGAGATAACGCCATATATAGAAAGAGGCCTTTCTCTTGCTATGGAGAGGTGTAAGGCGGCAAAGAGAGAGAAGGATGATCACCTCTCCGCCGAAGCGGAGTTTGACGATACCGCAGATATGGACGAAGACGAGCTGGCGGAACACTTCGCAGAGAAAGCGCTCAATGGCGAAATGCCGAAAGGATTAGAGAATATTTTTGAACCCCAGGATGACGACGAAGGTGGTAGTGCGAGTGATGTCACGGTGCGGACTGCTTCATACTGGAGGACTACACCGGGCAACCTCGGCCCCGGCGCGATGAATATCGACGAGCCGTTCGGCAGTCACAAAGATGGGCCGCTGTCTATAGAAGAGGCAGTAAAAAGAATCGAAGCGCTTCTTGAAGATGCGCCCCGCCAGAGAAGCATATCAACGAAAGAAGCCGTAACTAATGTTTTAATGAGTATTGCTCGAGACGGCGAATTTGTCTTCAACAGAAAACAGGCAAATAGAGTGGCCTCTGTGCGCCGGTTTGGAGATAAGCTTCCTCTTCTGAAATTCCTTGTGACATATAAGATCAAGACAGAGGATGGGGATAGATATGTTTTTAACGGCGGCCATGTCGCGATAATATCGCCCAGCAGCCGTACCAATCAGGATGCGGAGAGACTGATCGTGGCATTGAAAGATATGGGAATAACCGAAGGGGCGCACCTGGCCATCATTACAGCAAGCTCACGGTCGGAGGATGAGATCAAAAAAATAGTGCCGTTTCTCAGAGCGCACGGCATCACGGCGAATTCCCACATAGCAAGCATACTTAAGAGTTCACGGGATGAGGCAGAGATAGGCGGCCTTGTTTCGTTCCTGGGAGATCTCGGGATCACGGAGCCGGCCCACATAACGCGTATCCTGACCACGTCCCGCGGAAGGAAAGAGATAGAAGGCATGGTGACCATGCTGAAAGGCCTGGGTATCGTCAAGGGCGCTCATATATCTTATATAGTGCAGACCTCGCGTACGGAGGCAGAGGTAAAAAACTTGATAGATTTTCTCGACGGGCTCGGGATAAGAGGGGGATTTGCCGTGGCCTCTATAGTACACAGCGCGCGCGAAAAAGATGACATATCGGCTATCATTGAAACGCTCAGGGCCGCAGGGATAACGGAAGATGCCCACATCGCTATGATCCTTATGAGTAAGCGCACGGGCGATGAGATAGCAGGCATCTTGGCGAAGCTCAAAAAACACAAAATAGCGGATGGTGTCTCATGCTCGATAATCCTGAGAAGCTCCCGAAAAGAAGAAGACATAGAAGGTATAGTAAAGGCGCTTAAAAAATGCGGTATGAAAAGCATCCATATCGCCCTTGTTATCAGCGCCTCCCGCACAAAGGACCAGATAGAGAAAGCAATAAGATCTCTGGCGCTATACGAAATAAAGAACCCGTCCCATATAGCCTCTATACTCGCCTGCTCCAGAAGCAACAAGGAGATCAGGATGCTTGTTTCAATGCTGGTGGCATGCGGGATAACCGATGGTGCCCATATCGCGCTTATCGCAAGCACAAAGCGCTCGACAAGCGAGGTACGGCGTCTTACGGGCCACCTGAGGAGATCCGGCATAACACACCCATTCCATATTGCGGCGATCATACAGTCCAGCAGGCCGGAGCAAGGGATAATGTCTCTTATCGAAATGCTGAAGGCATCCGGGATAACGGGAGGCGCGTCCATCGCCATGATCTCCGGAAGTTCCCGCTCAGAAGCGGAGATATCAAGCGTTGTGTCATCGGTCAGGTCTCTCGGCATAGTCAACAGCTGTAATATCGCGACAGTTGTCGCAAGTTCGCGCAAAGAAGAGGATATCGAACGGCTGATCAGGTCGTTCAGGAGAGCCGGTTTTGAAGAACCTGCGCACATCTCTCTGATGATCCATTCATCCCGCACTGAAGGAGAGATCGCGGAGATCATAGCGGGACTCGATGCTATTAATATAAGCGAACATTCAGCCGTTGCCAGGATAATCCACAGCTCGCGATCAAAGGCGGAGATCGAAGATCTTGTGAAGCTTTTAGTCGAAAACAATATTGAAAAGGATGGACACATAGCCAGGATCATCGGTAGTTCCAGGCCGAAAGTAGAGGTGCGTTCTATCATCAAAACGTTGAAAGCGCTGGGCATAGTAAAACCGTTCGATATGGCGTTCATCATACAGGGTAAACGCAGTGAGGATGATATAAAAGAGATCATATCCATGCTGCGAAAACACGGTATAAATAAAGGTTTTCATATCGCGGTAGCTATACATTGTTCCAGGCCAAAAGAAGGGATCGAGCGTCTGCTAAAGACGCTCGCCGGGCAGGGGATAACCGGCGGACTCGACACGGCATTGGTCATCCGGAGCACGCGCGACGAAAAGGAGATACCGGATATTATCGAAACGCTCAAAGCGGCAGGTATACGAAAATCTTTTTACCTCGCCGAAGTTCTTGCCAGCTCCAGGACAAAATCAGAGATCCGCGAGATCGTCAGGACGCTCAAGGCCCTCGGCATAACGGATGCCGGGAGCATAGCCATTGTGCTTAAGGGAAGCCGTTCAAAGAAGGCGATAAACGAAATGGTGCCTGTGCTGAAGGCGGCCGGGTTCTCTGATGAAAGAGACCTGGCGCATATACTTCTGAGCGGAAGGACGCTTGCAGAGATAAACGTAACCGTCAGCCGCCTTAAGGCATGCGGGATAATTAAAAGTTCCCATATTGCTCATCTCCTCAGGACCGACAGGCCCATTGAAGAGATGGAGCGGATAATAGCGTCGTTGAGGGACTCCGGCATACGGGATGCCTCTGCGATGACCCGGATCCTCATGGGCGGAAGATCGGCAAGTGAGATAAAGGGCCTCATCTCTGAGCTTTGCTCAGTCTCGATAACTACGCCGAAGAATATCGCGGTCATCGCGCGGAGCGACCGTTCGACAAAAGAGATGAAGGAGCTCGTCGGGATACTGAACGCGGCCGGCATCAGGGACGAGACCGCCGTTACCCGTATTATAGCATGTGACCGCTCGAACAATGAGATAAGGTCTGTCATTCCTGCGCTCAGGTCATTAGGTATCACCAAAGAGTTTCACATGGCTATGGTCATTTCTACTTCCCGTACCGTGGAGGATATCAAAAAGGTGGTTGAGGCGGCGAGATCATCGGGGATTAACGAAAGTTTCCATCTCGCTTTAGTTGCAGGAAGTTCGCGGCGACTGAGCGATATAGAGGGCCTCTTCCGGAGCCTTGAGGCAGAAGGGATAACGGATCAGTACCACAAGGCATGCGTAGTCCACAGCGAACGCACGAATGCCGAAATATCCTCCGGTATCGCCCTTTTGAAGAGCATCGGAGTGAAGGCGCCGGCAAAGATCGCGCGGTTGCTCTCCACTTCTCACAGTGACGAGGAGTTCAGGAGCACAGTCACGCTTCTCGAGGGGGTGGGAATAACGGATATTAACCGTATAATATCGATCCTTGAGCTAAGACGCCCGCCTGCGGAAGTCGGTGATGCATTTGAGCTCCTAAGGCAGGCCGGCATAACGGATAACACGATGTCGTTCCCTATTATCAAACGCAGGTCAGCCGAAGAGATCGAAGGAATCGTGTCGCTCCTGAAATACAAAGGGATTGTAAATACAGGTGAGATCGCGATCGTCCTTCGATCCAAGCGCAGCAGAGAAGAGATCGAAATAACATTAAAGATGCTGCAGAGGTTCGGTATCAGCGAAAGCGTTCCTCGTGCGCTGATAATCAAAAGCAGACATACCGCAAGAGAGATAGAGGATCTCATCCCGGCCTTGCGGCAGGCAGGCATTACGAGAAGCGCTCAGATAGCCGGCATACTGTATGGTGAAGGATCAAAGGAGGAAATAGAAGAGAAGATAACGCAAAAGACTTTACCGGAAAAGGAGAAAGCCGCCCCGGCACCCGCAGAGGTTATGGCACAAGATATGGCAGAGGAAATGTCCGCACAGGAAGAGACAATGGTTGCTCCTGAACCGGTCGGCGTATCGAAGGGAAAGAGGGTGATGCCGACGCTCTATAAGACGCTTCAAAGTGTCGGCCTGTTGCCGAAAGATGCGGCGCGGCTGCCGGCGGATATCGAAAAGCGGTATAGTGCGCTCTCCATTACGGATTCGATGCTATTTCTCAAATTTTTCACGATCATGAAAAGGGTGATCGCACAGTATGCTGACGGGAGGGAAGAGGCGCCGGATGAGGATGTTTTTGTCGTAGCTTCCGAAGCATGGAGAAATATAGGCGCGATAAAGGCGGGATCGGATGTCCATGCCATTGCTCAGTCTATCAAAGGACCCGCGGAAGACGCTCTTGCCGCAGCTATGAGAGCTATCGAAAAGGCAAGAGAGGAAACGGCCCGTAAAAATCTGATGGAAGAGAGAGCGACCGAAGAAGAGGATGAGGATGTCCTGGCGGAGCAGTTTGCCGAGAGCGCCCTTAGAGGGGAGGTGCCCGAAGATCTCGAAGAAGCGCTTGAAGAAGTAAGGGGCGAGCTTACCGAGCAGAGCAGTGCAGAGGTGTTACCGGAACCCGATTCAGAGCTGTCTATGGAGGAATCGGATGCTCCATCTGCCGGCAGGACTACGCCCGGCAACCTCGGCCCCGGCGCGATGAATATCGACGAGCCGTTCGAAGCCCAGGGCCCACAGCCCACGGCCCAAAGCCCAGAGTTACCAGTTCCCGACTCCGGACTCCAAGCTCGACCATTCGCCGACGTTACCGTTACACCCGTTGTCGGTGAAGCAGCCGGGGTGACATTGCGAGGACTGTATAGCATCCCAGCGATACCGGATGAAACAACGGCACAACCGTTCTTTAGTGTAATTATGCATGAGCGATATTATAAAGAATTTACAGAAAAAGTGGTGGATTTCCTAAGAGCATTGGAAGAGTCAATGAATACACCAAAAGAGACAAGAGAAGAAAAAAGCAAGGTATTGCAAAAAAAATATTCACTTCATGATGCTATGACTAAATCACTGCATAAATGGGCTGAATATACCCTTCAAAATACCAATGCTGATGGGCCATTATATGCGCCAGGAAAGGGTTTTTCTTTATATGCTATAATTCTGGCTTGTAACACCATTTCAGATTTCTACCCTCAATTTACACATATCAAACCAGAGGAATGGCTTTGTTATGAAATCGCCTCTTATGGTAAATTGCCTCTAAACGAAAAAAATAGGAATATACTAATAAAGGCTAACGGATATTTGGAACGGGTATTAGCTGACGAAGATAGGACGAACCAGATATGTAGGGACCTTTACGGGGAAGATTACAGAGTTATAAATTTAGTCTTAAAATGGCTTGGTAACATAGCCGAAATTACTGCTCATCCCGCGGAACGGAATAAAGCGCGTAACTTTTTAACGTATTTTATAAAACAGTTATTAAGAGAGAATAGAGATATATTAGAGGCATTTGCATCATTTGTATTTGACAGATTTGAGAAGGCGAAAAAACAACGCTCCGGATCAGAAGAAAATCATGGCATTAAAATCGCAATTGTATTAACTGGCGCAGAACATCTGGGGCAATGGTTGAGGATAAAAAGTAAATTATTAGGAAAGGAAATAGCGTTTCAGGACTTATCGTTAACGCTATCCATGTTTATGCACCTTGAATATATTAATGATGCAGGAGATTCGGGCAGTTATATTTTAGGACAGTCATCGAAGGAATCGTTAAAGCAATCCTTACATGAAATAGGCATAACACCTAGTGACACGAGACATTTGATACTTGTCGATACGGGCTTTGAAGGTAGTATAAATAAGTATATAGTTTATCCATTAAAAGAAATGGGCGTTAGCGAAGAATTGTTATTACTATTTCGGAAAGATGAAAGGTCTGTAAACACATATGGGTTTAATCAAGAGCAAGGTTGGGAAGGCTCGGAAAAAAGGTTGCGTAAATTAGCGCATATAATAGATGATGGATTTGAAGCTTCCACGCTTTCGCCGACACAATTTTCTGATATTACAGACAAAAAGCTCGCATCTACCCAGAGACCATGGTTTTGTGAACTTATAAAAAGAGAAATAGAGCTATTTGCATATACAACTTCTGAAGGTTTATCTGCGACACAGCCGGATATTGCTGAGGATGATTTAGTGGGTGCCGCCCCATTAACTGCCCGTCCATTTGCATTATTCCCCGCTGCAGGTGCAACGGCAGAAGTATCTACTACGCCGGCCGGCGGCGTGCCCCAAAGCGATGTGTCTCAGACGGTTCAACAAATTGCTCCGGAGACGTTTTCCGGACCGATCGGGAAAGCGTCTCCCGATGCGGGCGAAGACACCTTCCCGAAGGATTCGGAAGCCGTTTCTGTAGCTAATGAAGAGCAGGAAGGGCTTATCCAACTTTATCGTAGATTATATCCTGTTGTATTTGAATTTGCGGATCAGGCGGGTATAGTGACCGGGGATAAAGTTGTAGTGATCGGAACGCATGTCGATTGGCAGTGCGGAATCGCCTGTGCTCTCAAAGGTGCAGATGTGATATCGATAGGTCTTGAATCCGATGAGGACGAGCGTGAGTTTAAGGCCGCTGATGAGGTAAGGGAGAGCATTGAAAAGAACGGCGGACAATATAGAATTATGCGTCCGTATGATTATTTAAAAGTTCCCGTCCCGGAATCGAGTATCAAGATTATTGTGGCACAAAATGTGATCGATGATCCGGAAGCAAATTCACCCGCTATAGTACGAAAAATGCTCCGCGATGTGCAGGATGGCGGATATATTGCTGTTAGTTTTCTATGTGATGAACAAATATGGTATACAAATATAAAAAGACAGGCAGAGCGTTTGGGATTCATTTTACAGGAGTCTGTCTTTGCAGATTTCACTGGAATGTCCGGTACCTCATACATTTTTAGAGTTATAAAGAATGCCCCAGGGCTCACAGCTCAGAGCTCACAGCCCACAGCCCAAAGCCCGGTCCTCCAAGCTCAAGGGTCACCAGTCACCAGTCACCAGTCACCAGTTCAAGAAAGGGGTCAGACCCCTTCGGCGTTGTCATCGGCCAGCGCAGAGACGCTAGAAGCAAAGAGCGGAATATCAAAAGTCATGCTCTGGAGGCGGGATTCGACCGGGGAAGGGGGTGTGGTCGAAGCTGCAGATGACGAGATACGAGAGACCGCGCAGGAGATAGCGGCCGGCAAATACAAATTCACCTATCTAATAACCGGCAACATCCTGTCGTTAGGTATTGTTGAAGATGATAAGAAGACGCACCACGACAAAGTGAAGAAACCGAATATTGAGGATCGTCCGCTTAAAGGGGACAAGATGGACGGACAATTCCTCATCCTGCCGTGGGAGATAGAGCGCAGGACATATGCGGAGTGGCGGGAACAGTACATCAGGTTTGCCCGTTTCCTGATCGAGCAGGGGATACTGGCATCCGAACCGCTCCAGGTAGCGCTAAAGGCCTCAGGGGTGATACCAAAGATATTTGAACCCGATCCGATGCCAGAAACGCTCGGCGAGCTTGCAAATATGTCACTGTCAAATGAGATAGCTCCATCCTCCCAACTCCCAACTCCTAACTCTATCCTCCAAGCCCCGAGCCCCAACTTAACCCTCCAAGCTCAAGAGTCCACGGTCCACGGTCCACGGTCCACAAAAGGGGCACCGGTCGTCGTTGAAGATAAGGAATACGGGGTGACGTTATTAGACGACTATTACACATATTTACCCCGCGAAACCTATGGGCTGTCTTTATTAGGTACAAAGGTAGGTATTTCCAATACGCGTTACGCCGTTGTCAGATTAAAAGATACCACTATTAATGTGGCCACGCATCATTCCGCCGGATATATATTCCCTGTCATGGCCGCGAAGGATGGATTGATAAATGGAGATGAGGTGCTGTTGCATATCGATTTTGCAAGGCATCCGGATGACGCGGACTTGATCCTGTCCCCCCCGCCACTTGGGAATGACATCGGTGAGCATCTCGCTTTTCTCGGTCCATATAAGGATAAAGGATTTTTAGGGCCGGAGAATTATCTTACCGCTTTGAAAAAGGCATTCCCTGACCTTGTGCCGGTATTCTTAAAGGATGAAGATGACGGACATTATTCATGGGGTGGGATTGAATGGGCGTACCAGGGCAGCGTGATAGATTTCCTGGCACAGATACAGGATAAGACCGGAGGCGCCAGATTCCCGTGGCTTGCCAGAGGAAAGATAGCGAGTATCGACCTGGATATATTTCGTTGTCTGAAAGATGACACAACTAAAACCGAACAACTCTTGGATGCTATTGCGGATGTGGCAGCTCCGGCAAAGTTGATCATGATCTTCACGAGTCCCGGATACCTTGACAAAGAGTTTGCGATAACGCTTGCCGAACGTCTTGTCGAAAAGATCGCCCGCAATTTGCAGGACCTTGCCGGAAACGACAGGGACGTCTCCGTCAATGGAGAGGGGAGGGGGCAGGGCAGCCAGGTCTTAGTAAAAGATATTCAAAAGAGAGGTCAGACCCCCTCGACTGAAGAACATCTGACTCGTCTGGACAATGTTTACTTTGGGGCATTTCCTTATAACGGTGATACGTCTTATGTAAAGAATGAAGAGTCGCATGTGCGAGTACCGCGTAGCCGGCCCGGGAGAGGAGACATGCTCGTCGATGTCAATAGCGCTACGATTTTCGAATATGGACTTATTGAATCGAAGATAAAGACCTCACCACTAAAAGTCATGGTTTCGGATGAAACGGACGGTAAAGTCGCGAATTGTCACCAGGGCGAGGCCATCCTGATAAAAACCGAGAATGCAAATGATGTCCTCGGCACATTATTTCTGGAAGAGTGCGATGCCATTGGCGGAAGGACTGTAATAAAAGGCGAACCATATCTATTTCTCTATCACAAGAACGATTCATTTAGGAACAAAAGTTTTTCAACTTTTGTCCAATGGCTATTGAAGATGAGCGATTCAGTCCAGGATCTTGAATGTTGCATATCGATGAGAAGGGGGCTCGACGAAAGATGCGCCGCAGAATATGAGAATTTTCAGGAAACGATAGCTGATTTGAGCTCTCTATATCCAGGTGTGCGCGTCCATGCGGTAAGAAGTCGCCAGGAGCCAGGGCTATTCGGTTCGATGGTAGTTTCCAAATACGGTGTTACGTGCAGGACCGCAAAATATACAGGACGAACGAGAAGAGATGATGCCACTGCCGATTGGGCGAATGCCGAGGTTGCAATGGTGCCGTTTGCGGTTGGTAGCTCTCCGAAGACCCAGGAACCCGTCTTCGGCGCCCATGACGCGCAAACTCCCAACTCCCAACCCCCGACTCCTAACTTAACCCTCCAAGCTCCAAACTCCAAGCTCCAAGCCAATTGGCCCGTGCGGCTCGTAGACACGATAAAGATCCGCGCGATGGAGGCGAAGGAGGAAGGGCAGAAGCTGATAGTAGGCGTCGGGACGAGCTGGATACCGGGATATGCCGAACAGGGTGAAGAGCATAACGGCCTCAACCCTATCCTGAGCGAATTGCGCAACTTGAGAGCCCTCGACAACATCGTATTCGTCGATGCCCCGGATAACGAGCTCGCGCAGGAGCTCATAAAGAAGGCAGATGGCTCAAAGACCGATTACAAGAACGTTATAGTATTAGCTGACAATAAGTTTGTGTCAGGAGAGCTTAAGGCATCCACCGAGATCGAAAAGGCGGCGCTCGATGGTTTCAGATCGCTTGCTAATGGCAGTGCCTTCCTCGCCGGTGTCGATACCGCTAACTTTACGACGGTTTCATACCGGCCGCAGATAGACCTGCTCGAGATGCTGGCTGTGGCGATAGCGCTCTCTTCCGATAAAGAGCTCATGACCGACTCCGAGATAGAGAAGCGCCTCGGTTTCAGGCGCATCAATAAGCGCATGATCGTCTACCTGCCCGAAGCACACCCCATAAACACCGAAGAATACCGCTTCCAGCTGGTTGCTCTCCAAAATGCATAAAAAAGCGTAAATTTTTACGGGTCCTGCCGCTCCCTCGCCTTTTGTTTCTATAGGGCATTCAACGCTCTCGAGGCGTACCAATGACCGATCGTGGATCCCAGGCGCCGTAGTGCCCTATACTCCAAAAGGCTCGGTCGCGTCACCCGTAAAAATTTTACCTAGTTCATATAGTAAAAAATTTTTCGTCTCTCATCGAAGGGGCCCCCGATGGTGGGGTATCGACCGGGACCTGAATCCAAATTTTGACAGGGCAAAATTTGGATATCGTATCATCAGACGAATATCCAGAATTTGCCATGACAAATTCTGGATGAAAATCGCGAGCGGGCACGGATCCCGCCAAACACCTTTAAAAGAGCGTCTATTGACATAACAGGGCTACCCGACTCGTTTGGCGGGAGAGCGAGCGATTTTCCGGAGTCACATTTTCCTCGCCGGGGAAAATGTGACGTTCCCGGGAGATACCCCACCGGAGAGGGGACACGTGGAAAAGACGAAAAATTTGACCTTAAAATTTTACTTGACATATATATACTATTATTGTATATATAGTACATACTTTTCTTAAAGGAGGAAAAGTGGGTTTAAGCATTGTTTAGACCCATTTTTTTTTGCCCCAAAATCGGAGCCTACAAATGGATGTAATAGATAGAGTTAAGGAGTTGATAGCTAAGTATTTAGAAGAAAACGCCATCGAACTCGTGGAGATAACTTACAGGCGCGAACAGCCGGGGATGGTGCTGCGGCTGCTCGTTGATAAAGAGGGAGGTATCACCATCGCCGAGTGCGAGGAGCTGAATAATCACCTCAGCGAGGCCCTAGATAAAGAGGATATCATAAGCGACCGCTACCTGCTTGAGGTCTCATCGCCCGGGCTCGACAGGCCTATGAAGACGGACAGGGACTTCGAGCGCGCCATGGGTAAGGTGCTTGATATAACCACTTATGAGCGTATAGACGATAGGAAGACACATGAGGGGAAGCTCGTAGGCATGGACAGGGAGAACGTTGTAATAGAGTCGAACGGCCTGAGCACGGTCATACCCAGGGCGAAGATCGCCCGCGCGGTGCTTAAGGTAGAGATCTAACGAGAGGTCAATCATGAACGAAGAACTGATCGCAGTACTTGAACATATGGAGCGCGAGAAGGGCATCGACAAAGAGCTGCTCTTTAAGGCGATAGAGTCCGCCCTTGTCAGCGCCGCCAGGAAGATACTCGGGAATAAAGAGGCCGATGTGACCGTCACCGTAGACAGGGCCACGGCCGAGATAAAGATCCTGAGCGACGGCAAGGAGATAAATTCCGCGGAGTTCGGGAGGATCGCCGCCCAGACTGCCAAGCAGGTCATAATACAGAAGATACGGGAGGCGGAGCGCGATATAGTGCTTGAGGATTATACCAAGCGTGTCGGCACCATCACCAACGGCGCCGTCCACAGGTTCGAAAAGGGCGATATCGTAGTGGACCTGGGGAAGACCGAGGCGATACTGCCGAAGTCCCAGCAGTGCCCTCGGGAAAGGTACAGGCAGGGTGACAGGGTACGGGCATACATACTGGAGGTCAACAAGACCTCTCACGGCCCGCAGGTGATCCTGTCGCGTTCCGATGCGTCCTTCGTGAAGAAGTTATTCGAGATAGAGGTGCCGGAGATCACCGAGGGGATAGTGGAGGTCAGGGCCATATCCCGCGAGGCCGGCGAAAGGACGAAGATCGCCGTATGGTCCAAGGACGAGAAGGTGGATGCGGTAGGGGCATGCGTGGGCATGCGCGGCTCGCGTGTAAAGGATATAGTGCGGGAACTCCAGGGCGAAAGGGTCGACATAGTACGGTGGTCGGACGACATACGGGAGTACGTCAAGGCGGCGCTCTCCCCGGCAGAGATCCAGGAGATGAAGATCGACAAGGCCAATAAGAAGGTCGAAGCGATCCTGCCCGATGACCAGCTCTCGATAGGGATAGGTAAACACGGACAGAACGTGCGCCTTGCCTCGAAACTGACCGGTTGGGAGATAGATATACGGGGCAAAGAACCGAAGGTTAAGGTCGAGGTTAAGGCTGAGGAAGCGGTTCAGGAGGAAGCCGGGAGTTTGGAGTCAGGGGTTGGGAGTAAAGAAAAAACTAAAGAGATAAAGATCACGGACCTGGAAGGTGTCGGAGCGAAGACAGGCAAGGTCCTGACAGAGGCCGGTTACGATACGGTGGAGAAGATAAAGGCCCTTACGATAGAAGACATGACGAAACTCGAAGGCATAGGGAAGAAGACGGCGGAGAAGATACTGAAGTCGGCAAAGGAGCTATAGTGAAGAAAGAGAAAGAAGTTAAAAAGAAGAGACCGGTGGCTAAAGCAGCGGAAGTTAAACCGAAGACGAAGAAAGTTGCGGCGAAGACGGCTTCCGTGAAGAAAAAGGCACCTGTCAAAAAGGTTATCGAGAAAGAAGCGCCTGTTCTTAAAGCAGCGAAGATCGAAGTCAAAAAAGAGGCGCCGAAAGTATCGATAAGACCGCAGGCCCCGGTCACGCCAACGGTAACGGTCAAGAAAGAGGTCCCGCCGGCCCCAAAGCCGGTCATGCCGCCGAAACCTATTCCCGCGGAAAAACCTCTGCCTCCAAAGCCGGTACAAAAGGCGGCGCCTGCCGCTCCTGTTATAAAGGAGAAGGCGGCCCCGCCTCCTCCGCCTAAGCCCGAATTGAAACCGCCACCGCCGCCTGAAGTGAAGATAGAGGTGAAACCGCAGGCAGCCGAGCCGCCCAAACCCAGGATACTGGAATTCGAAGTCCCCATCTCACTGAAAGATCTGGCCCTGAAGATCGGTGTCAGGGCCAATGAGCTCATATTGAAATTGATGGCGAAGAATATCATGGTCACCATAACCCAGAATATAGCCGAAGACCTCGTTGAAAATATATTGAAGGAGTACAACATAGAATACAGGAAGCCGGCCAAAGTCGAAGAGCAGGTCGCGAGAGAGCACATGGAGGCGGAGGAGAAGCAGGACCTGCAACACATCGTATCGCGCCCGCCTGTGGTCACGTTCATGGGCCACGTCGACCACGGCAAGACGAGCCTCCTCGACTTCATACGCAAAACGCGTGTCGCGGACAAGGAGAAGGGCGGCATAACCCAGCATATAGGCGCATACGAAGCGAAGATAAAAAAGGGTTCGGTGACCTTCCTCGACACGCCCGGTCATGAGGCCTTCACGGCCATGAGGGCGCGCGGGGCCAACGCTACCGATGTCGTGGTCCTGGTAGTCGCCGCCGACGACGGCATCATGCCGCAGACGAAAGAGGCGATCGACCACGCAAGGGCGGCGGGCGTCCCTATAGTGGTGGCCATAAATAAATGCGACCTGCCGTCGGCCAACATAGAGAAGGTCAAAGGGCAGCTATCGCAGGTAGGCCTGAGCCCGGAGGGCTGGGGCGGGAAGACGATCACCGTCCCCGTATCCGCCAAGACGGGCGAAGGGGTAGATGCTCTTCTTGAGATGCTCCTCCTGGAATCGGAGCTCCTTGAATTAAAGGCAAACCCGCACCTCAGGGCGCGCGGTGTCGTCATAGAGGGAAAGCTGTCGAGCGGCCAGGGGCCGGTCGCAACCGTCCTGGTGAAGAACGGTACTCTGAAGGTCGGGGACATGGTATTGAGCGGCATGCACTACGGCAGGGTCAAGGCGATGATGGACCACACGGGCAAACGCATATCAGAGGCACCGCCCTCGAAGCCGGTCAGCATACTCGGCCTTTCCGGGGTCCCGATGGCCGGAGATGAGTTCTTCGCCGTAAAAGACGAGAGGAAGGCGCGCACGCTCTCACTCCTGAAGCAGGATGAGGCGCGCACGAGGAAGATGAAGCTGTCGAGAAGGGTGACGCTCGAAGATTTCTACAAGCAGATGAAGAACGGCGCCGCGAAAGAGCTGGCCATAATACTCAAGGGCGATGTCCAGGGATCGATCGAGGCGCTCCAGCAGTCGCTTATGGACATGGGCACATCGGAGGTCAAGGTCCATATCATCCACTCCGATGTCGGGAATATCAATGAGTCCGACATCATGCTTGCGATGGTGTCGAACGCGGTCATCATGGGTTTCAACGTGAGGGTGGATGAGGGGGCCGAGGCCCTGGCCGCCAAAGAGGACATAGAGATAAAGCTGTACGGTATCATATACGAGGCGATCCAGGATGTTATGGCGGCCATGGAAGGGCTTCTGGAACCGTTCTCCAAGGAGGTCTTCCTGGGCCGCGCGGTCGTCAAGCAGGTCTTCAAGGTATCGAAGGCCGGTACGATAGCGGGCTGTTCGGTGGTCAAGGGAAAGATAGCCAGGAGCGGCCTGACGAAATTGATACGCAATAAAGAGGTCATATACCAGGGCAAGATAGCGTCGCTCAAACGTTTCAAGGACGACGCGCGTGACGTAGCCGAAGGGTTCGAATGCGGCATAGGTCTGGATAGGCACGATGATATTCGTGAAGGCGATATCATCGAGCAGCACCAGATCGAGAAGGTGGCCCGGCGGCTTGAGGCGAGGAAATAGCATGGAGAAGCGGATACTGAGCGGGATGAGGCCTACGGGGAAACTGCACATAGGCCATCTTGTGGGCGCCCTGACGAACTGGGCGAAACTGCAGGATTCGTACAAATGTTTTTACATGATCGCGGACTGGCATGCCCTTATGAGCGAGTACGAGAATCCCAAGGGGATGAGCGAGAATAGTTTCGAAGTGGCCCGCGACTTCATAGCCGCCGGCCTTGACCCGGAAAGATCGGTGATATTCATCCAGTCGCATGTGCCGGAGCACCTGGAGCTTGCCATGGTATTCTCGGACATCACGCCCCTGTCGTGGGTGGAGCGCTGCCCTACATATAAGGAGCAGCTGCGCGAGCTTAAAGGGCGCGAACTTACCACTTACGGTTTCCTGGGCTACCCGGTGCTCCAGGCAGCGGACATAGCCGTTTACCGGGCAGGCCATGTCCCTGTCGGGATAGACCAGCTTCCGCACCTGGAGCTGACGCGGGAGATCATACGCAAGTTCAACACCCTGTATAAGAAGAACGTATTCCCGGAGCCGGAACCGATCCTGACGAAGACGCCGAAGCTTCTGGGCCTGGACAACAGGAAGATGTCGAAGAGTTATAAGAATTTCATCGCGCTGGCCGATACGCCCGAGGTCGTTTCCAAAAAAGTGGCGCAGATGATAACCGATCCCGAGAGGATAAAATTGGCCGACAAGGGCCATCCCGACATATGCAATGTCTTCAGCTACTATATGATATTCGGCAGCGAGACGCTCAGAAAAGACGCCAGGTACTGGTGCGAGAACGCAAAGAAGGGGTGCACGGAATGCAAGAAGTGCCTGGCCGGTGTCATCATAGAGACCCTTGAGCCGATACGCGAAAGGCGCTCTGTGCTTTCGGATGACAATATAGCGGATATATTAAAGGAAGGGGCAAAGAAGGCCCGTGCCGCGGCCTCGGAGACGATGGACGAGGTTAAGCGGCTTATAAATTTCGTAAAATGACTTACAAAGTAAAGCTCGAAGTATTCGAAGGTCCGCTCGATCTCCTTCTCTATCTTATCAAAAAAGAGGAGATCGACATCTATGATATACCGATCACGAAGATCACGGACCAGTACCTGGAGTATATCGAGCTGATGCAATTGCTCGATCTTAATATAGCGGGCGAGTTCCTGGTGATGGCCGCGACGCTCATACACATAAAGTCGAAGATGCTCCTCCCGCCGGACCAGCAGGAAGGCGAAGGCGAAGAAGAGCAGGACCCGAGGGCGGAGCTCGTGAAACGCCTCCTCGAGTACAAGCAGTTCAAGGAAGCGGCCTCCGAGCTGTCGCAGATGGAATCGCACCACAAGCATTTTTTCGCGCGTGCCGGGACGCCTCCGGATGATATCGAAGCCCTCCCGCCCGCCGACATAGGCAAGGTGGAATTCTTCGAGGCCAGCTTATTCGACCTGATCACCGCGTTCACCAAGATATTGAAAGACATCCCGAAAGATGTCTTTCACAAGGTGATCAAGGACGAATTCACCGTCTCGGAAAAGATACACGACGTCCTGCACATGCTGGTAGACAGGCCTAAGATGTATTTCACGGACCTCTTCAGGGCGGCTAAGAGCAAATTTGAGATAATAACCATATTCCTGGCGGTGCTCGAGCTCATCCGTCTCAAGGAGATAGTGGTGAGACAGACGTCGCAGTTCGGTGAGATAGAGATAATAAGGAACGTGGAACCTGTAAAACCTTCGGGTGGGACTAATGGATAAAGAAGAAGCCAAAAGGATAATCGAGGCATTGCTATTCGTGAGCGACAAACCGGTGTCGATCGACGCCCTGCGCGAAGTGCTCAAGGGTATAGAGGCGACCGAGATACGGGGATTGATAGAGGCGCTTAACGGAGAATATGCCTCCTCCGCGAGGAGTTTCAGCATAAAGGAGATAGCCGGCGGTTTCCAGATGATGACCGACCCTATCTATTCGAAATCGATATCGGCGCTCTATAAGAGGCCGCCGGACCGGCTCACCGGCCCGGGGCTTGAGACGCTCGCCATCATAGCGTACAAGCAGCCTATAACGCGGAACGAGATAGAGGCGATAAGGGGTGTCAACGTAGACGGCGTATTGGGCACGCTGGAAGAACGCGGGCTGATCAGGACCAGGGGGCGTCTGGAGGCGCCCGGCCGCCCGATGCTTTACGGCACTACGAGCGAATTCCTGCAGCACTTCGGTCTGAAGTCGCTAGAGGAGCTGCCCAAGCTGAAAGAGTTCAAGGAGAGCGACCTAGATTTTGTCAGAGAATCGGAAAAACATCAGGTGATCGATAAAACGAGCGGGAAGGCGGAAAGCGTTCCGGTAGAGGAACCGTCCGGCATTGTCAAGGAGGAGAATAGCGATGGACCTAAAGAGATTGCGCCGAATAGTTGACGCGATAGACGCCGGGATATTGAAGCTTCTGAATAAGAGGGCAAAGGTCATATCCGATATAGGCAGGATAAAGGCAAAGAGCAGGAGATCGGTATATGTGCCGCACCGGGAGGCGGAGGTATATGATAAGCTGGTCTCGAAGAACAGGGGGCCGCTCCCGAACGAATCTGTCATAGCCGTGTTCAGGGAGATAATGTCCGGGTCTCTCGCCCTGGAAAAGCCGACCGTCATCGCATACCTGGGGCCCGAGGCCACTTTCACCCATATGGCGGCTCTTAAGAAGTTCGGCTCCAGTGTCACATACAAGAGCTGTGACACCATAACCGATGTATTTTCCGAGGTGGAGAAAGGCCGGGCCGATTACGGCGTCGTCCCGATAGAGAATTCGTGGGAGGGGGCCATAAGCCATACCCTCGACATGCTCATAGATTCGGACCTAAAGGTCTGTTCGGAGATATTCCTGGATATATCGCACAGCCTTCTATCCAGGGAGGCGGACAAGAGCAGGATAAGAAGGATATATTCGAAACCCGAGGTCTTCGGCCAATGCAGGATATGGATAGAGTCGAATATGCCGAAGGCTGAGCTCGTGGATGCCTCGAGCACGACAAAGGCCGCCGAGATAGCTTCCGGCCAGAAGGGGTCCGCCTGCATAGCGAGCGAACTCGCCGCAGGACATTACGGGCTTAAGGTCCTTGAGAGCGGCATAGAGGATAGCGCCCATAATGTGACGCGCTTCCTTGTCATAGGTAAGACGGACGCGGAACGGACGAAGAACGACAAGACGTCCATAATGCTCTCCGTGAAGGATAAGGTAGGAGCGTTGCACGACATACTCGTGCCGTTCAAAAGATACGGGATAAACCTGACGAAGATAGAATCGAGGCCTTCAAAGGTGAGGGCCTGGGAGTACTATTTCTTTGTCGATCTCGAAGGTCATTACAGCGATCCGAAAGTATCCAGGGCGCTCGATATGCTGAGGAAGAACTCTGCGCACCTCAAGATACTCGGATCGTATCCGGCGGGAAATGGAGCATAACTAAATAGTCACCAAGTCACCAGGTCACAAAGTCACCAGTGAAAGCTTTTACGGGTGACGTGGTGACCTGGTGTCCTGGTGACCAAATAAGCTATATACTATGAAAAATCTTGTGCGAAAGAACATACTGGGCGTCAAACCGTACGTCCCCGGGAAACCGATAGAGGAAGTCGAGAGGGAGCTGGGCCTTAAGGACGTCATCAAGCTGGCGTCCAACGAGAGCTGCCTCGGCCCTTCGCCCAGGGCGCTGGCCGCGGTAAGGAAGAACCTGGGTAAGATAAACCGGTATCCTGACGCCTCATCTTTCTATCTTAAGGAGAGGACGGCGAAGTTCCTCGGCGTGAAGCCGGATAATCTCGTATTCGGGAACGGTTCTGATGAGATCATCTGCCTTGCGCTCAGGGTCTTTGCCGGGGAAGGCGACGAGGTCATAATAGCCCGTCCCACCTTCCTTATCTATGAGATCGCCTCTCAGATCCAGAACGCTACGGCAAAGTTCGTTCCCCTGACGGCCGATTTCAGGTATGATCTCAACGCGATGAAGAGGGCGGTAACCGCAAAGACGAAGATCATCTTCATCGCCAACCCGGATAACCCGACAGGCACCTATGTCACGAAGGCGGAGCTTGACGAATTCTTCGACGGGCTTCCCGATAAGGTGGTCGTATTCCTGGATGAAGCGTATTTTGAGTTCGCCGATCACGGCCGGAAGGACTATCCGAACGGTCTCGATTATATCAAGCGCCCGAACGTCATAGTATCGAGGTCTTTTTCGAAGGCGTACGGCCTCGCCGGCCTCAGGGTAGGTTACGGCGTAGCCAACCCCGGTATCATAAGTTACATCGAGCGTGTGCGAGAGCCGTTCAACGTGAATATACTGGCCCAGGCAGGGGCTCTTGCCGCCCTTGACGATGCCGCCTTCCTCAAGAGGAAGCTGGCGCATGTGGCCAAAGAGAAGGAATTTCTCTATTCTGCCTTCGGCTCCATGGGACTCCGGTATGTCCCGAGCGCGACGAATTTTATACTCGTAGACGTAAAGAAGGACTGCAAGACCGTCTTCGGCGGACTGCTGAAGAGGGGCGTGATAGTGCGCGATATGAAGGCGTGGGGCATGGATACGTTCATCCGCGTCACGGTCGGCACGCGTGCGGAGAATCGTAAGTTCATTAAAGCGCTCAGGGGGGCATTATGATAATAGTATTGCGGCCCGACGCAACGAAGAAACAGCTGGACCACATAGTCGCCAGGATAAAGAAACTTAAACTGAAACCGTGGATATCCAAAGGCGTAGAGCGGACAATCATCGGGGTGATAGGGGAAGAGGACGTGATACGCGCTCAGCCGCTGGAAGTATTCCCCGGCGTAGAGCGAGTATTGTCGATACTGAAACCGTACAAGCTGGCGTCACGCGATCTCAATAAAGAGGGAACCGTAGTCGATGCCGGCGGCGGTGTGAAGGTGGGCGGCAAAGAGATAGTCGTGATGGCCGGTCCGTGTTCGGTCGAGAACAGGCCGCTGCTGCTGGAGATAGCGCGGGCGGTAAAAAAGGCGGGCGCCAAAGTGCTGCGGGGCGGCGCATTCAAGCCCAGGACGTCACCGTACGCGTTCCAGGGGCTCGGCCTGAAAGGGCTCAAGCTTCTTGCGGAGGCGAAGACCGAGACGGGGCTCCTTATCGTCACCGAGCTGATGGATATACGGGACCTCGATGCCGTGCTGAAGTATGCCGACATAATACAGATCGGCGCCAGGAACATGCAGAACTTCAACCTCCTGAAAGAGGTCGGGAAGTCGAAGAAGCCCGTGCTCCTCAAGCGCGGTATGGCGAATACGGTGAAAGAGTTCCTGATGTCAGCCGAATATATACTTTCAGAAGGTAACTTTAAGGTCATACTCTGCGAGAGGGGTATAAGGACGTTCGAGGATGCCACGCGTTTTACGCTCGATATAAGCGCCGTGCCTGTCGTAAAGAACCTGAGCCACCTGCCCATAATCGTAGATCCGTCGCACGCGACCGGTAAGTGGGGGCTTGTGGGCGCATGCGCGAAGGCAGGGTTGGCCGCAGGGGCGGACGGCCTCATAATCGAAGTCCACCCTAATCCGGAAGAGGCATTTTCTGACGGAGAACAGTCGCTCTATCCTAAAAACTTCGCGTCTCTCATGGGCGAACTGCGCAAGGTAGCGAAGGCGGTAGGAAGGGAGATGTAACATTCATGTCACAAAGTCACCAGTGAAAGCTTTTACGGGTGACCTGGTGACGGGTGACCTGGTGACCGAGAGGCTATATGATTCGATTTAATAAGGTCGCGATAATCGGCGTAGGATTGATGGGCGGCTCGATCGGGCTGGCAGTGAAGAAGCGAAGAGTGGCCGGAGAGGTCATCGGCGTCTTCAGGCATGCCTCCACTTTGAGGAGGGCCCTGAAGAGAAGGGCCGTAGACCGCGGGACCCTGAGCATAGAGGAGGGCGTAAAGGACGCCGACCTAATTATAATAGCAACGCCCGTATATTCCATACCGCCGCTTGCGGCAAAAGTGATGCGTTATGCGAAGAAGGGGGCCATGATCACCGATGCAGGCAGCACGAAGAAGTGGCTGGTGGGAGAAGTCGAGAGGAAACTCGGTAGTTCCCGCCGGGTATTTTTCGTAGGGTCCCATCCTATGGCCGGGTCGGAACACGCAGGGGTTGAGTTCGCCAGGGACAACCTCCTGGCCGATGCCCCGTGCATAGTGACGAGGACCCCGAAGACCGACAGGCGCGCCCTCGGGGCCGTCATCAACTTCTGGTCGGCGCTGGGCGCAAGGGTCGCCATTATGGACCCTTCCGCACACGACAGGAACATATCGTTCGCAAGCCATCTGCCGCACCTGGTCGCTTTCGGCGTCATAGGGGCCGTCCCGGAGAAGTATTTCCTCTATTCGGCGGAGGGCTTTAAAGACACTACGAGAGTGGCATCGAGCGACCCCAGGATGTGGACGGATATCTTCCTGACCAACAGAAAAGATGTCCTGAGGTCGGCCCGCATGTTCAAGGGCTACCTCGGCGAGATAGTACGGGTGGTGAAGAACGGAGATTCCAAGAAGCTCTTCCGCCTGCTTAAGAGCGCAAAGATGAAGCGCGACAAATTCTTTTATGGGAAATAAGAGCCCGCGGACGCTCGTGATAGCAATAGACGGGCCTGCGGGGAGCGGAAAGAGCACCGTCTCCAAGCTTATAGCTAAAAAGCTCGGCATACTGTATGTAGACACAGGGGCCATGTACAGGGCGCTTACCCTTAAGGCGATGCGGGAACGTATAGACCTCAAAGATGAAGATGCCCTGGTATCATTGGCCCGTTCCACCGGCATAGACCTTGGCGAAGGGGCCGGGCGCCTCAGGGTGCTGCTTGACGGAGAAGACGTGGCGGGCCTCATACGCACGCCGGAACTGACCGCAAATATAAAGTACATAGCGCGGGTGCCGGGGGTGAGGCACGAGATGGTGAGACTCCAGCGCGCCATAGGCAAACGGCAGGGCGCCGTCCTGGAGGGAAGGGATATAGGCACGGTCGTATTCCCGGACGCCGACCATAAATTCTATCTTGACGCAAGCGTCAAAGAGAGGGCCAGGCGCAGGCACAGGGAGTTGCTTGAGTCCGGCGAAAAGGTCAGCGTTGAGGAGATAGAGAAAGATATAGTCGTAAGGGACGAATCGGACATAAAGAGGGAGGTCGGCGCGCTCAAAAAGGCCGACGACGCCGTTCTCATCGATACGACGGGCCTCACGATAAATGAGGTAGTAGAGAAGATATTAAGTCATATACCCGATACCCTATACCCTATACCCTGACGCATGCGTATACGTCTCGCTAAGCGGATCGGCTTCTGTTTCGGCGTTAAGCGCGCCATAGAGATGGCGGAGAAGGCGCTTGAATATAATGATGATGTATATTCGCTCGGCTCGGTCATACATAACCGGCAGGTAGTGAAGAAGTTGTCGGATAAAGGGCTTAAGGTAGTGCGGGGCATAGACGGCATAAAAGGCGGGACGGTCGTCGTTTCGTCCCACGGCATAAGCCCTGCGGTCGCCGGGCGGATAAGAGAAAAGGGATTAAAGCTGATCGACACGACGTGCCCCTTCGTCCTGAACGCGCAGAGGATAGCGAAGTCGCTCGGAGACGAAGGCTACCGCGTAGTGATAGTCGGCGATTCGGAACACCCCGAAGTCAAAGCGCTCAGGGGCTTTGTCCCCGACGTGTGCGTGGTGAAGAACAAAAAGGAGGCGATGCGTCTCGCAGTCAGGCCGCATTCGAGGATAAGCGTGATATCGCAGACGACACAGTCGACGGCGAACTTTCTCGATGTGGTCAGGGTCATAACCGGCAAAAAACCGGGAGAACTGAAAGTAATAAATACGATCTGTAAAGACGTGGAAGAGCGGCAGAACTCCGCCGTCGCGCTGGCGCGCAAGGTTGACGCCATGCTTGTTATAGGCGGGAGGAACAGCGCGAACACAAGACGGCTTTTCGAGCTATGCCGTAAGATATGCAGGAATTCTCACCTTCTCGAGACGGAACGGGATATAAGGAGAGGGTGGTACGATACGGCGGAATGCGTAGGCATAACGAGCGGCGCTTCAACGCCGGATTGGATAGTCAAACGGGTAGTAGAGGTAATACGCGTAAAGCATAAAGCGAAAAGTGCGAAACGGTTAAGGAAGAAGTGAGTAAATCCATCCGCCTTCGCCAAAGGAGATATTCAAAGCAGCTAAGCTTCGGCGGATGCCCGCCGAAGCAGATCTTCTCTGAATAACAAAAGATGCGAAGGCGGGCAAATAGAAAGGGGACGTGGGCGTAATGATCAAAGAGAATGACACAATGAATGATACAGAAGAGACGGATGAAACCAAGGAGGTGAGGACCGACGATTTTGCCCGGCTGTACGGCGAGAGCATAACCAATATCAAGGAGGGGCAGATAGTCAAGGGCAGGATAATCGCCATCACGCCTAAGGACGTCATAGTCGACATCGGGTACAAATCGGAAGGCGCGATCTCGCTATCGGAGTTCGGCGATCCGGACGCTATAAAGGTAGGAGACGAGGTCGACGTATACCTGGAATCGAAAGAGGACGATAACGGCATGGTGGTCCTCTCGAAGCAGAAGGCCGAACGCGCGGTAGGATGGGAGATGGTGATATCGCGCTACGGCGAGGGTGACCTGGTGGACGGCAAGGTGACCAGGGAGGTAAAGGGCGGGTTCATGGTCGACATCGGAGTAGAGGCCTTTTTGCCTGCCAGCCTGGCGGCTCTCAAGAGCTTCGGCAATACAAGGCAGTTGATAGGGCAGGCGTTCCAGTTCAAGATCGTGAAGATCAACAAACCCAGGAAGAATATAGTCGTTTCGCGTAAGGACGCTTTGCAGCAGCAGAGAGAAGAAGACAAGAAGAAGATGCTGGAGACGCTGCAGAAGGGTGCCGTCGTCAGCGGGATCGTGAGGAATATCACCGACTTCGGGGCCTTCGTGGACCTGGGGGCGGGGATGATCGGGCTCCTGCACATCACCGATATGAGCTGGGGCAGGGTGTCCCATCCCAGCGAGGTCCTCGCCATAGGGGACTCTATCGAGGTGGTCGTGCTCGACTTCGACAAGGAATCGATGAAGATATCCCTGGGCCTCAAACAGAAGACGCCCAACCCGTGGGAGACGGTAGATACCAAGTATGCCTCCGGCAGCAAGGTAAAGGGATCCATAGTCAATATAGTGCCGTACGGCGCGTTCGTAGAGCTGGAGAAAGGCGTTGAAGGGCTTCTCCACATATCGGAGCTTTCCTGGACCAAGAAGTATGCCAATCCGAATGAGCTTTTGGCGATCGGAGACCGCATAGAGGTGCAGGTGCTGGATGTGGATAAGCAGAATAAGAAGATATCACTGGGCCTGAAACAGCTTGAGTCGAACCCATGGCTTGAGGTCGAGACGAAGTACCCCGTGGGGACGCGCGTGAAGGGCAAGGTCCGTAACCTCACGGACTACGGGGCGTTCGTCGAACTGGAAGACGGGATAGACGGGCTGGTGCACGTATCCGATATCTCATGGACGAAGCGCATAGGCCACCCCAAGGACGTCTTCAAGAAAGGCGAGAAGATCGAGGCGGTCGTCCTGGCCGTAGACGCCAATAACAGGCGCATATCGCTCGGCGTGAAGCAGCTTGCCGCAGACCCGTGGGATGATATAGCGTTGAAGTATGTGCCGAATACGATGCTGCCGGGAAAGGTCACTAAGGCGGCGAACTTCGGCCTATTCATCGAGATCGATAAGGACCTCGAAGGGCTTGCTCATATCTCCGAGATACCTCTCGGCGAAGGGGAGAAGCTCGAAGAGAAATTCAAGGTAGGCGACGACGTGAACGTTAAGGTCATCAAGGTCGATTCGATACAGCACAAGATCGCGCTGTCGCTGAAGGTGGTGTAGGGCGTTATTTCCGGTCGAAGAAGGGATTCTTCCCGGTGACGCTCAGAGGTATGCCAAGGGCCTGTTTCACTTCAGGAGAGAATATCTTGAGGTCGAGGCAGGCCCTTCCTATCGAGTACATGATGCGGTTATCGATATGGAACTGGTTTGCGACCGAGACCGCGGATGTCGCCGCAATGCCGAGGTCTACCGAGTTGTACGCGCAGATGCCTTTCGTCTTTTTCAATTCAGCGCACGTCCCGTATCCGCAAAACCCGCAGTTGAGGCCGGCCGGATTGTCTTTGGCCCCTATTATGACTATTGCACCTGAAGCGGCTATCGAGGCGGCATCGCGTTCCATGCTGGGCCTATTTTCGGCCTTCGATATGCTTTTCATGGTATCGGTCAGCTTGGTCCTGGACGGTTCATCCTCGATCACCAGCACTTCTATATTATCGATACCCCTCGTTTTAGGAGAGGTCCTTGCCCCGGCAGCCATAAGCCCGGCGACGCTCAAGAGAGCGGATAGTTCAAGCTCTTTCGATCTCTTCATGGCATATTCTCCTCACAGAAGAGGATAGCACAGGGACCTGAGGGCGGTCAATGGATTTCTGTTGACATATCCGATACGGTGTGATAATATACAACAAGCACTGAGAGATACTCAGTGTCTTTTTTTTATAAGGAAAGCATAAAGAGGAGGTGAAGCAGAAATGAAGCGATTTGTCTTAGTTACTGCGATGCTGGTTTTCGTTTCCTCATTCGCATATGCACAGGAAGCAGGTCAGGAGACGGTGCCTGCTGTCGAGAATGCCCAGGTCACCATAAAGGGCGATATCATCGACAATATGTGCGCGGGCTCAAAGGCCCCCGAGGCCCTTGCCGAGTTCGCCGCGGGACACACCAAAGAGTGTGCCCTGATGCCGGCATGCGCCGCGAGCGGTTATTCGATATTCGCGGACGGGAAGCTCACCAGGTTCGACAAAGATTCGAACACGAAGGTAGAGGAGTTTTTGAAGAACCCTGACTCGAAGCTCCAGGTAGTGGTCGCTGCCGAGAAAGTCGGCGATGAGCTCAAACTGGTCTCCATAGCGAACCAGTAATATTCATAAGAAGGGCCAGTATTAAAAGGGACGGCCGGTCCGATATCGGCCGTCCCTTCTCTTTGCCGGCTCTAAAATTTCGTTGCAATCGACGGTGGGGCGTTGTACAATACTCGGCATATGGAAAAAGATCCTGATAGACAGCTGGAGCTCATAAAGCGCGGGACCGTAGAGGTGATACAGCCGGACGAGCTCAGGAAGAAGCTGGAGCGCGCCGCAAAGACGAATAAGCCGCTGGTCATAAAGGCCGGCTTCGACCCCACCGCGCCCGATATCCATCTGGGCCATACCGTGCTCCTCCGTAAGATGCGCCATTTCCAGGACCTCGGCCATAAGGTGGTATTCCTGATAGGCGATCATACCGCCATGATAGGGGACCCGTCCGGTGTATCTAAGACGCGGCCGCAGCTTACGCCGAAAGAGGTGGAAGATAATGCCAGGACCTATGAACGGCAGATATCGAAGGTCCTGGATATAAGGAAGCTCGAGATACGCTTCAACAGCGAATGGCTCGGCAAGATGACGATCGCGGGAATAGCCGAACTGATGGCCCGTTACTCTGTCCAGAGGATGCTGGAGAGGGACGACTTCTCCAACCGTTATAAACAGCAGAAGAACATCACCATGCTCGAGTTCCTCTATCCGCTTCTCCAGGGTTACGATTCCGTGGCGCTCAAGGCCGACATAGAGCTCGGCGGCAGCGATCAGAAGTTCAATCTGCTGGTGGGCCGCGATATACAGGGCGCGTACGGCCAGGAAACCCAGGTCGTCATCACCATGCCGCTCCTCGAGGGCCTCGACGGCGTCCAGAAGATGTCGAAATCACTCGGTAACTACGTCGGAATAAATGAAACGGCCAAGGAGATGTTCGGCAAACTCATGTCCGTATCGGACGAACTGATGTACAAATATTACGAGCTCCTAACAGATGAGGACGTGGCGAAGGTCAAGGTTGAGGTCAAGGAGGGCAAACTCCATCCGAAACAGGCAAAAGTTAACCTCGCAAAACTCATAGTAACGCAATATCACGGCGAAAAAGAAGCTGTGAAACAGGCCGAAGAGTTCGACAGGGCATTCAAAGATAAAGGTTTTCCCACGGATATAGAACTCAAAACGATTCAATCGGCTTCGGCTTCTCTTGTGAGCGTGCTCGTTGACGGCGCGCATCTCCTTGCCAGCAGGGGGGAGGCCAAACGCAAGATACAGGAAGGGGCCGTTGAAGTTAACGGTACGAAGGTCTCAGATATAAACTGCGAGCTTGAAAAAGGCAAAGAGCTTCGGATCCGCGTAGGCAAAAAGTTCGCCCTGATCCTGTTGAAATAGCCCCTGTTAGGAACTGAATTTTTTTTAAAATAAGTATTGACATCATTCCTGAATATGGTATATTTAGACACTACCAATAAGGAGAAGGTGTCTGTTAAATACTTCGCCTTGACAATTTGACAGGTTTTTCTTAAAACAGAGGATGTAATCAAGGCATCGTCTCGATGCCTTTTTTGTGTCTAAAATCCGCCTCTGGCGGGTTTTTTATTGTCGTTCTTTGACAACGAGTCTTAAGACCGAAAAACCAAACAAGAGATTGTTTGGCAGGAATAAGCCAAGATGGAATTCTTCAGATATTCAATTGGAGAGTTTGATCCTGGCTCAGAGTGAACGCTGGCGGCGTGGATTAGGCATGCAAGTCGAACGATACCGCAAGGTATAGTGGCAAAAGGGTGAGTAACACGTGAGCAATTTACCCTCAAGTGGGGAACAACCTTGGGAAACCGAGGCTAAAACCGCATAAGACCACGAGCTCGCATGAGCTTGAGGTAAAAAGCGGGGACCGCAAGGCCTGTTGCTTGAGGATGAGCTCGCGACCTATCAGCTAGTTGGCGGGGTAATGGCCCACCAAGGCTTTTGACGGGTAGCTGGTCTGAGAGGATGGTCAGCCACATTGGGACTGAGACACTGCCCAGACTCCTACGGGAGGCTGCAGTCGAGGATCTTTTGCAATGCCCGAAAGGGT